>NZ_JAAGOG010000030.1:0-54245 GCF_010747425.1 Nostoc sp. UIC 10630 | reverse complement strand
GGGCAAGGGGGACAAGGGGGAATTATTAAAAAAGTCTTTCCGTCTCCCACCTCTTCCTTGTCTCTTCTTCATACCCCTTCCCCTCTGCTCCCTGCTCCCTCCTTATTAATGCCGCAAGCTCAAATTCCCGAATTCTTAAAGAAGTCGGGAATTTTTGTTCGAATTCAAGCTCAAAAAGTTCGCAACTACGTTACCGCCGACCATATACTAATCAACAGGTTACGATCAATTAAGAAGTAATAATTTTTGATGGCACCGCCAGGAGTCTTTTTATGTTCATTAATGAATTGTCACCTATATTCAGAGAATTTATCCAGCATCCAGCCTCATTTGTAGGTGGGTTATTCTCTGGTGTGCTTCGGCTCAATCTAGCAGACGATCCTGTTAAAAGCTGGCTGGATCAACAGAGCCGCTCAAATAGCTATACCAGCAGCACAACAGAAGCACATAATGGCAAAGCAAGTGGGCCTCAACAGATTTCGATTGATTAAATTTTTGATTAATCGCAAATCCGGTTAATTATTATTGGCAATAGGGAATTGGGAACAGGGAATAGTGATAGAAACTTTAGTTATGGGTCAAAATCCCATTTGAAAAAAGATGTTTTTCGAGACACGCAGCGCTCTTAAATCGTTATCCTTGTTACAATCCCACGCTTGAAACCCGTGGGTTTCCCAATTCCCAATTCCCAATTCCCAATTCCCAATTCCCAATAAATATGGAATCCCTAACCTCTCGTATGCAGGGTGTACAGTCGCCGATTATTCCTGTGGTTGGGGAACTGATTAAAAACTCTCCAGGAACAATCTCTCTAGGACAGGGTGTTGTTCATTACAACCCCCCACCAGAAACTATCGAATTTTTACCCAAATTTTTCGCCGAGCCTGCTAACAATTTATACAAATCAGTCGAGGGAATTCCCCCATTGCTGACAGCACTTGCTGGAAAATTGCAAGCCTTCAATGGTATTGAAATCAATGGGGAAAACTGCATCGTCGT
This sequence comes from Nostoc sp. UIC 10630, assembly GCF_010747425.1. Classification (NCBI taxonomy): domain Bacteria; kingdom Bacillati; phylum Cyanobacteriota; class Cyanophyceae; order Nostocales; family Nostocaceae; genus Nostoc; species Nostoc sp. UIC 10630. Next base: position 53,246 of record NZ_JAAGOG010000030.1, on the reverse strand, counting down.
GACAGCAGGGAGCAATATGGGATTTATGAATGCCATTCTTGCTATTACTAACCCAGGCGATGAAATTATTTTGAATACGCCTTACTATTTCAACCATGAAATGGCGATCGCAATTGCTGGTTGTCGTCCGGTGTTAGTGGCGACAGATGAAAATTACCAACTACGCCCAGAAGCGATCGCTCAAGCAATTACTCCCAAAACAAGGGCTATAGTCACAATTTCACCCAATAATCCCACTGGAGTCGTCTATTCAGAAGCAGCATTGCGCCAAGTAAATCAAATTTGTGACACTAATGGCATTTACCACATCAGCGATGAAGCATATCAGCACTTTACCTATAACGGCGTAAAACACGTTTCTCCTGGCGCATTTGGGAGTAGCAAGTACACTATTTCTCTATTTAGCCTTTCCAAAGCATACGGTTTTGCTAGTTGGCGCATTGGCTATATGGTGATTCCCAAACACTTATTTGTCGCTATCAAAAAAGTCCAGGATACAATTTTGATTTGTCCGCCAGTCATTTCTCAATATGCAGCTTTAGGGGCATTGCAAGCCAAAGAGGAGTATTTGCAGAGTAATATAGGTGCAATTTCTCAAGTGCGGCAATTAGTACTCGACTCCCTTAACCGCTTACAAGGTTTATGTAGCATCACACCAGCTAATGGCGCTTTCTATTTTTTCCTCAAAGTTAATACTCAGATGGATGCTTTTGAGTTAGTTAAAAGACTAATCCAGGAACATAAAGTAGCAGTCATTCCAGGTACAACTTTTGGTATGGATGACGGATGTTACCTGCGCGTTGCTTACGGTGCGCTGCAAAAAGAGACAGCCAAAGAAGGTATAGAAAGATTATTACAAGGTTTGGAAACTATAGTTAGAAATTAGAGGTCATTCATTCTGCTTTCTGCCTGCTCTGCAATCCTAAATATAAAATTGAACAGATGCCGATTATTAATAAGCTAATAGAAATTGAAACTGAGCCAAAAATTAATATTTATAATATAACATCACAAATTCAAGAGTTTCTTGCTTCAACATCAATTAAAAATGGACAAGTTTTAGTATTTTCTCGACATACAACAACAGCTTTAGCTATCAACGAGAATGAAGTCAGACTGTTAGAAGATATAAAAGTATTCTTGCAAAAATTAGCACCAGAGTCGGACAGTTACTTGCATAATGACTTGCATTTAAGAGATGTTCCAGAAGATGAGCCGATTAATGCTCACTCTCACTTAATGGCAATGATGCTGACCACTAGTGAGATAATTCCCATTGTGGATGAGAAATTAGCTTTGGGAACCTGGCAATCTGTGTTGTTTTTTGAGTTGGATGGGCCGCGCAAAAGAACGGTATTTGTCCAAATTTCTGGCGAATAATGCAACTTCACATCTACAATCCTCTCAGAACAACCCAAATCTGAGAGAATTACGAACACGACTAACAAGTGCATCAGTTGAATTTACTTACAGCAATTAAAAATCTCAAAGAATGTTTCTAAGCATAACCTTCCTTTCCACAAACCAGAACTTTCGTTGTGTCAAAGGCAGAGGCAATTAGTGATGAAAAATAACGATAACTTTGTATTACGTAATACTTGGTACTATGCTCTGCCTAGTAATCATATCAAGCCAGGTATGATGATCAGCCGCATTTTCTTGGGTGAACCTGTGCTGTTAGTCCGAGACCAGAATGGTAAAGTCTCGGCTATGAGAGATATTTGTCCTCATCGTGCCGTGCCTTTGAGTTGTGGTAGATTCGATGGACAGGAAGTGGAATGCTGCTATCACGGTTGGCGCTTTAACCCGGCTGGACGCTGTACTGCAATTCCATCTCTTGTTGAGGAGCAGCAGATGGATTTAAGCCGCTTTGATGTACAGTCCTACGAAGTTCGGGAAGCCCAAGGGAATATTTGGATATATATGGCTGATCCCGATAAATCTCAGCCTGCTGCTTCTGAGATGGAAATTCCGGTGATTCCAGGGTTTGAGGATCGATCGCCCCAATTTGTAGAGGTGATGAGATTTCCCTGTTTTGTGGATCATGCAGTAGTAGGTCTGATGGACCCTGCTCATTCACCTTATGTTCATCGTGCTTGGTGGTGGCGAAGTGGGCAACTGCATGAGGAAGTCAAGCAATTTGATGCTTCACCCTACGGCTTTACTATGCGACGACACCGATTACCAGCGAATGGAGGTCGATTATACTTGCTGATTGGCGGTGGTGTACCGGAAACGGAGATTTCTTTTCGTTTACCTAGCGTCAGAATAGAAGAAACCACAATTGGCAACCATCGAGTTGTTAATTTGACGGCAGTTACACCCATTTCAGACACAGAAACTGAGGTAAATTTTGTTCTTTATTCGACACTTCCCTGGGTGGGATTTTTCAAGCCACTCCTGCATGTACTGGCACAAACCTTCCTGGGTCAAGACCGAACGGTTGTGGAAAAGCAACAGATTGGCCTTAAATATAATCCTGTTCTGCGACTGATTAAGGATTCAGATATGCAGGCGCAGTGGTATTACCAGTTAAAGCGGGAGTATGCCCGGTCTGTCGCTGAAGGACGAGAATTTGTGAACCCTGTTAAGGATCAAGTACTTCGCTGGCGTGCGTGAACTACCCCAACTTACCGAGTACGGTTGAAGTTGGGGCTTCTGTAATCATGGGGGAGTGCCTAAACTTAGACTTTCGCCCAAGAATAGGACTTACCTCCCCTCCTACAGCAGAAACGGCTGAACCTTCCGCCTTTATCATTCTGATACCCTCTGCTCTAATATTCGCTGCTGCGTTCCCATCCCTGTCATGATGAGTATTGCAATGAGGACAAGTCCATTCCCGGACATCCAATGACAACTCACTGAGTTGATAGAAACAATTAGAGCAGAGTTTTGAACTGGGGAACCATCTATCAATCTCAACTAACCTCGCACCTTTGCGTTCTAGCTTGTAGGCTAGAAAATTAGTGAATGTTCCCCAACCCACATCAGATATTGACTTTGCCAATTTATGATTGTGTACCATGCCTTTGACATGAAGATTCTCTATTATGACAGCTTGGCTATCGCTGACCAACTTATAACTAAGTTTATGTAGAAAATCCTGCCGTGAATTAGTAACTCGCTCGTACACCTTGGCAACAACTCTTCTATATCTATTTCTTGAATTACTCCCTTTTACCTTACGTGCTAATTTCTTCTGCTTGCGCTTGAGATTTTTTTCATGTTTGGCAAGGTGTTTAGGATTATCGTAAATGGATACTTTTTCGCCGTCAGTAACAACTGCGAAGTGTTTTAGCCCCAAATCGATACCATATATTTTACCTTCTGAAATAACCGGATTTTCTCCTTCAATTTCAGTCAGGATGGATGCAAGATATTTCCCAGAAGGCGTTTTACTCACAGTAACAGTCTTGATTTTCCCCTCAATCTGTCTATGTATTTTGGCTTTGATTGCCCCAATATTACCGGGGAGTTTGACATTGCCATCTACAATCTTGACGTTTTGAGGATACTGGATAGACTGTTTTCCGTGCCTAGATTTGAATTTAGGAAATCCAGCACGTTTCTCAAAAAAGTTTTTGTAGGCTGTGGTTAGATTCAGTGTTGTAGCTTGTAAAACTTGGCTATAACAATCAGATAACCACACAGTCTCTTCTGCCTTTTTGAGTGTAGGAAGAAATGCGTTGAGCGCTGCACGGCTAAGTCCTTTCCCCGTTTCCTTATAAGTCTCAATTGACTTATTTAGGGCGTAATTCCACCACCAACGAGCGCAACCAAAAGCTTGAGCTAATTGAATTTGCTGCTCAACTGATGGATATAAACGAACTTGTACAGCTTTGTGTAGCACTCAATATCACCTCCTTGATATGTTTGTTTTATCATAAATATAGATTGTGGTAAAAGACTCAAATAAAATAATTGGTGGCATCTCTTGCACCTCACTCTCTAATCAACCTGCGGTTAATATTAGTCGGAGGTGTTTTCGTCGTCACCCGGCTATCCATCCCCACCGTGTAGATGGATGGGGAATTCCGCCGAATTAGTTAAATTACTCCAAACTAAATTCTGCAAATTCTGGGCACCTTAGCAGATAATGATACCCTGACAATTTTGAATTAATTTCTAGTACAGGCTCCCACTGATTGTCTTTAATTTTTAATTTTTAATTCCCTAAAGGGGCTGACTTGGGCAAGCAAATAGTAAAACAAGTTCTACCTGGCTGTGATTCAAATGAGAGCGTACCATGATGACGATTTTCTACAATCCGGCGAACGGTTTCCAAACCAAGTCCTGAACCACGCCCCACTGATTTGGTGGTGAAGAAAGGTTCAAAAATGCGGGTTTTAATTTCAGGTGGAATTCCACTACCAGAATCGATGATGTCAATATGGGCAAAGCGATCGCAATGGTGTGTTGTAATTTCCAGCAGTCCCTTACCATCCATTGCATCTATGGCGTTATCAATCAAGTTCGTCCACACCTGATTTAGTTCACTCCCATAAGCAAGAATTTTGGGAAGATGTTGCTCGTAATTGCGTTGTACTTGGATGCCGCACTTGAGTTTATGAACAAACAGTCGCAATGTATCTTCTAAACCTTGATGCACATTGACTTCTTGCTGAACGCCTTGATCGAGGTAAGAATATGACTTCATCGCTTGCACAAGTTCAGAAATCCTCTCAGCTCCTCGTAAACCATGTTTAATCATTGACATGACTTCAAATGAGAGCGATAGCCAGTGCAATCCCATTTCTCGCAATTCAGTCTCGTCGTTGCGCCAACGTTCCATCATCTTATCTAGGGTTTCGACCTCAACACCACCTTCTGCTAAAGGTTCGGCTAATTTCCATGCCTGCTTCACACCATAATCTTCTAACCATTCCAGCAAGACGTTTTCGCGATCGCTTAATGTCACTGGATCTAGGCGATTATTCAAAATTGCATCATAGCCCTGATCCCGGATTCTCAACCAGTCTTGAGTATGGGCTTCTTCAACATTGCGTTGCCCATAAACTAAGTTCATTCGTTGTAGTTCCAGGATGGCGGCCGGCATTTCTCCTAAAGTCCGAACGAGGGCTGAGGCTGGGTTGTTGAGTTCATGAGCTAGACCGGCAGAAAGTGTCCCTAAAGCGGCCATCTTTTCCCGTCCCCGAATAAAGGACTCTAGTCCCCGTAGACGACGTTCCATAATGCGGAAAACCATCCGCTCAAAATTACGACATTCATGGAGCAGTTTACGGAAATCTTCTCCTTTTAGTTGATAGAGGTGGCAATTTGTCAATGCCCGCATTGTGACAGGTGCAGGTTCATCCGTGAGTACTGGAATTTCACCAAAAAAAGATGGGGCTTCGTGTTGCCCGATGGGAATTTCAACTCCTTCACTGCGGCGGGTGATCTTGATTTTACCTTTGACTAGGATGAATAAGCGACATGCAGGGTCTCCCTCATGAGACAACACTTCTCCGGCAGAAAGTTCAACTGTTTGAGCGCGATCGCAAACCCACTCCAATTGCTCTTGAGAAAGCTGTTGAAACGGGTCTAAGTTGATCAATTCTTCAATACACAACATGAATCAACCTCCTTAGTTTTTCCTGTTCCAGCTAAACATTGCTCAAGTAGCGGTGAACGAATTGAATAGCGATCGAACCTTCACCCACACCGGATGCCACCCGCTTAATTGACCCAGATCGCACATCTCCGGCTGCAAAGATGCCAGGAACGCTGGATTCTAGCAAGAAAGGTGAGCGTTCCAAAGGCCAACCTGGAGGAGATTTGCCATTTTGCGTTAAGTCGGGGCCTGTAACGATAAACCCCTGAGTATCGCGTCGAATAACACCATCGAGCCAATCAGTTTTGGGGATAGCACCGATGAAGATGAAAAGCGATCGCGCTGGCACGATTTCAGTTTGTCCAGTCTTGCTATGGGCGATCGCAATTTCTTCTAGATGTTCATCTCCCTTCACTTCCACAACACTGCAACCTGTGCAAACTTGGATATTTGCAGTCGCCGCAATTTGGTCAATCAAGTATTGGGACATACTCAATGAAAGCGACTCGCCCCGTACCAGCATGATTACTTTGCTGGCATATTTAGAAAAGTGCATTGCTGCTTGTCCAGCAGAATTTGCCCCACCTATGAGGTAAACCTCTTCATTGCTACAGGCGATCGCCTCAGTCATGGCAGCACCGTAATAAATTCCGGCTCCTGTCAACTTCTCGGCTCCTGGCACATTTAGCCAACGATAGGAAACGCCGGTTGCAACTAAAAGTGCATGGCAACTAATCTCGCTGCCATCTGCCAATTGCAGAACCCGATAAGGATCTTGCAGCTTAACTCCAGTTACTACTTGAGGAGTGAGAATTTCTACCCCAAATCGCCGCGCCTGAGTGACTCCCCGCCTGGCTAAATCGCTGCCGCTCAAGCCAACAGGAAACCCCAGATAGTTTTCAATCCGCGAACTCGTGCCTGCTTGACCACCCGGAGCTTCACGCTCAATTAACACCGTACTCAATCCTTCAGAAGCGCCATAGACTGCGGCTGCCAGTCCAGCAGGGCCACCACCAACGATCGCCAAGTCATAAAATGGTCGCTCTGCCTGGGTTTGCAGTCCAATTTTGGCAGCAATCTCTAAATTAGATGGTTGGATTAATCGGGAACCATCGGGAAACAGTACCAAGGGTAATTGCTGTCTACCATCAGCTTCTGCGTATTCCACTAATTTAGCTGCATCCGGCTCCAGTTCAATATCCAACCACTTGTAGGGAATCTGGTTACGCGCCAGGAAATCTTTTACCTGATGGGAAAAAGGCGACCAGCGATTACCAATGACTCGAATCCCTTCAAAGGGTGGGCGGAATCCCGCTAGCCAGTCATCTAGTAAATCATCCAAAACCGGATATAGGCGTTCTTCTGGTGGATTCCAAGGCTTGAGTAAGTAGTAATCAAGTCTGGCACTATTAATTGATTTAATCGCTGCATCTGTATCTGCATAGGCCGTCAGCAAAGCGCGTTTTGCATCAGGAAAGATGACTTTTGCCTGTTCAAGGAACTCCACACCTCCCATTTGGGGCATTCTTTGATCCACCAAGAATAAAGCAACTGCTTCATTCCGTAATTTGAGTTGCTGCACCGCATCCAGAGCGGTAATCCCGGAATCTGCCCGAACAATGCGGAAGCGATCGCCATACTGATGCCGCAAGTCTCGTGACACCGCTTGCAACACTTCTGGATCGTCATCGACGGTTAAAATTGCAGGTTTAGCCATAACTACTGTTACTTAACAATTACAGTACTTAGCTGTTATCTTCAAAAATCTGTTGTCAAGATATCTACTATTTAACCAGTTGCTTTAAACGAAAGTATGCCTCTTCTGGTGTCAGCGCTTCTGATTGACTTTCATTAGGTATATAAAATACCCAAGTATCTGGAAAGTAATGCACCACAAAACTGGGAATCAGACCCAAACTTACTGCTTGCTTTCCAAGCTTCTCAGCTTGTTCCTCTAAACCCAGTTGGTCATGAAATGGGTGTTCAGCCATACTTTTCATCTCCCTGCACTTTCTTTGACCCTGAAAAAACGTTCAATACCCAGATTGCACGAATCACTTTTAAGGTAATTTACTATATTTCAGACTGAGTTTGAGAATATTTAGGTCTACTACCACAATATTTTCAAATATGGTTTTGTAGAGAATCATAAAGCTATTTTGGTCATTTAGGGTAACACGCGGTTTCACAGCCCATACAGCATGGAGAATATTACTGGTCTATCGCATTAATTTTGAGGGATAACAGAATGAACCGCGTACTCCTGCAAAGAAGCAAGCTACACGTAGCTTTAGATAGGGGTGGAAAAGCGACACTTTTTTAATTTATTAGTGAAGTAAAATCCCAACCCAGCAGTGTAGCAATCTGAGCAGGCAGGGTAACTGGATCAAAAGGTTTGAGGATTATACCTGCAACTTGATACTGTCGCAGAATTTGCGAATTCAGCCATCGTACTTTAGCACTAAGCAAGACTACAGGAATAGCTTGAGTTTCTGGATTATTTCTAATTTTATTTATAAGTTCAAAACTAGCAGTGTCACGGATTGAGATATCTAATACAATCGCATCGGGACTATCACGTACTGCACTCAGTAATCCTTCTAATGGAGAATCTGCTGTCACCACATTCCAACCAGCTAAATCTTGGAGGCAAAGTTTTACTATTTCACGCACATTCAATTCATCATCAATTAGCAATATCGTTTTGCTAATTGTATTTACCTCCTTTACTATATTCATTTCATTTAATTAGACTTTCCTATCATTCAAAATATTTTTATCTATAACTAAGAAAGATAAATCCAAAATATAAAAAACTAATGAAGATATAGAATTTGTTACAAAACCTCAAAATTAATTGTCCCAACCCAGAATTTCTATAACTTCTTTGTGTAAATAGAGTTGGGTTTAAAAGGTTTGGTAATCACCCCAGAAATTCCGATCTGAAGGGAAACGGGTGCGATCGCGAGAGTCAGCCAGAAAATGATGGTGAATGTAACATTTTTGAAATAATTCGAGTGTAAAGAATAGTATCAATGAAACAAAAATTGCAGCTAAGGGCAAGAGATGAACTGCTGAGTTCTCTGCCCAAAACGCAGTTTCCCAGCGGCATTTGTCTCCTTTTCCTGCACCCTCGCAGACATTAGTGCAATTACCTTCAATTCTCATTGATGCGAAAGGTATCAATGATTTTTCATAAAAATGTTTCTCACTGCATTGTACAAACAGATTACAAAGACTGAACCTCTCAGTTTTGAGACATAACTTTACTCAATTGAACAAATTTAGGAGACTGGATTAATGTTAGATGCCTTTACCAAGGTTGTTTCCCAGGCCGATACTCGTGGTCAGTTAGTCAGTAACGAGCAAATTGATGCTTTGTTGGCTGTGGTTAAAGATGGTGCGAAGCGCACCGATGTTGTGAACCGGATTACAAGTAACTCTTCAGCGATCGTCACCAATGCAGCTCGTGCATTGTTTGCAGAGCAGCCCCAGTTGATTGCTCCTGGTGGAAATGCTTACACTAACCGTCGGGTTTCTGCCTGTATGCGCGATATGGACATCATTTTGCGCTATGTCACCTATGCGATGTTCCTGGGAGATTCCAGCGTTCTGGACGATCGCTGTTTGAATGGTCTGCGTGAAACTTATTTGGCTTTGGGTGTTCCTGGGCCTTCCACGGGAATCAGCATCATCAAGATGAAAGAAGCTGCCATTGCGATCGCCAATGATCGCAACAATATCCAACCAGGTGACTGTAGTTCTTTGATGGCTGAATTATCCAGCTACTTTGATCGGGCAGCAGCAGCAGTAAGCTAAAAGTCTGTAGACTCACACGCATTTTTTCAGACAAAATTCTCAAGTGCTTGTCACCTTTTCAAAGAGACGTTCCAGCTAACGCTCTTTGGCACTAAAGCTTTGTCCAAATAAAACTTTTTGAAACATTAGGAAAATATCATTTAAATGAAAACACAATTGACTGAAGCGGTTGGATCTGCTGATTCTCAAGGTCGTTACTTAGGCAACGTCGAACTTCAAATTGCATTTGGTCGCCTGCGCTTGGCTACCGCAGACCTGGAAGCAGCAAAGCAGCTTGGTTTGAAAGCTCAACAGTTGGCTGAAGGTGCTGCAAATGCAGTCTACCAAAAGTTCCCCTATACCACCACCATGCAAGGCAACAACTATGCTTCTGATGGTCGCGGCAAAGCTAAGTGCTTACGTGATATCGGCTATTATGTGCGAATAATTCAATACTGCTTGATTGCAGGCGGTACGGGCCCTGCTGATGATTATATGTTGGCAGGTCTGGCTGAAATGCACAGCAGCTTTGAATTGGTTCCCAGTTGGTATGCTGAAGCGCTCAAGTATATCAAGGCTAATCATGGTTTAACAGGCGATCCTGGACTTGAGATCAACTCCTACATAGACTACATCATCAACGCGCTCTAGTAGTCTGCTAAGGAAACTTTGTTTGGTTCTCAGCAGAGGGGTAGAGGAAAAAAGACTTGGTATTCGCCTCTTTTCTGCTCCTCTGCTTCCCTGCTCAAGAGTCTTCCTCCACCTGGCAATTTTGAGTTGGTAAATTACTAAACACAGGATCTCGTCAATATTTTAGATGCGTTTGCCTTGCGTTACTCTCTTTTTTCGTTGAGTAGCAGCAAGGTTTTCAAAGATAGCTTTAATCATGGCTGGCGTGAATTCTTTGGAAGATAAACCGTAGCGACCACCAATAATTTTAGGCAAAGGTGCAGAGGAGCGCAGAGGTAAGGGAGAATCTAACTCTAATTTTACCTCTGATCCTCTGCTTTTCTGCTCTTCTACTCCCCATGACTCACGGATAGCAGCGACTACATCCAAATACAATGGTTCACCAGATGCGCCTGGTTCTTTGATGCAATCTAAAACTGCGATGCTACGGGTAGTTTCTGGCAAAGCAGCGACAAAGCGTTTGGCATCATAAGGGCGATATAGTTTAACTTTCAAAACGCCCACTTTCTGATCAAGGGTGTTAAGGTAATTTACTATTTCATGTACAGCTTCGCAACCGGAACCCATCAGCACAATAACTCGTTCGGCTTCTGGGTCGCCGTGGTATTCAAATAGTTGGTACTGTCGCCCTGTCATCGCAGCAAATTCATCCATGACTTTCTGGGTTATGTCTGGACAAGCTAAATAGTAAGGATTGACAGTTTTCCTGGCTTGGAAGTAAACATCAGGGTTTTGTGTTCTACAGCGCAAAACAGTTTTATTGCAGGTGAGGGCGCGTGACCGATGGGCGAATATCAATTCATTGGGAGTGAATTCTCGCAGGTCATCATCTGTTAAAGTCTCTACTTGGTTAATTTCATGGGATGTACGAAAGCCATCAAAAAAATGCAGAAAGGGTATTCGTGATTCTAAAGTTGCCCGTGTTGCGATTAGAGCAAAGTCTTGTGCTTCTTGCACTGATGCGGCACACAACATGGCAAAACCAGTATCACGTGCTGTCATAACATCGCTGTGGTCGCCAAAAATAGATAGAGCTTGGGCGGCTAGCGATCGCGCTGCTATATGAAAAACTGTAGGTGTGAATTCTCTGGCAATTTTGTACATATTGGGGAGCATCAACAATAACGCCTGCGATGCTGTAAAGGTGGTTGTCAGTGAACCAGTTTGCAAAGCATCATGTACATTACCAGCAACACCTGCTGCACTCTGCATCTGTACCACCGAGGGAACAGTACCCCAAATATTGCGTTTACCTTCATTAGCCCAAGCATCTACCCACTCAGCCATTGGTGAAGAAGAAGTAATCGAGTAAGCAATGACTTCATTCAGTCGATAGACGACTTGGGCAACAGCCTCATTGCCGTCTATAGTTGCAAAACTTCTGTTGTTCATCTTCTTACACCTGTGAGATTCTCTAAGCGCTAGTCACAATTAAATTGAGACTTTCAAAAAATAATCTCTAAATCTAAAGATTTGGTGAGGATTATAGTTTTTTACAAAAAAAATAATTAGGTAGAGCGCGTTCGTTAATCTATTCGTGAAGTTAAGATGCAAACCCAGCAGTGTAGCAACCTGATAAAAGAGGCTAACTAGATCAAAGGGTTTGAAGTTAAAAATGTGATATTGAAGCGATACCTTTATGGGTTTTAACAGTTTTTACTGCCAGATATAGTTTTTGAGAAATATCATTCATTTTCAGAATGCATATTTGCCTCTGATTTAAATAATTGTCTGCAATTTGTCGCCACTGTTGGGGAGGAATGCCAATGCATCGACCTGCGATGTTAATGCATGGACTTGCAATGTTAATGCATCGACCTGCGATGCGAATGTATGGACTTGCAATATTAATGCATGGACTTGCAATGCTAATGCATGGACTTGCAATGCTAATGCATCGACCTGCAATGTTAATGTGTCGACTTGCAAAGATTAGTTCACCCTATGTTACACAGCAACTCTCAAAGATTTGTATGTAGACGACGACACGGTAGTCTTTTTAAGAGGGTTGGAGAGATCAAAAGCTGACGGATAATATTTAGAAAAATAAATTACAAAAATAAAAAATTAAAACTTCAAAATTAATCGTCCCATCCAAGAATCTCAGTAACTTCTTCGCAAATAGAGGTGGGTTCAAAAGGTTTAGTAATCACCCCAGCAATTCCAATCTGAGCGAAACGGACGCGATCGCTTGCTTGAACTTTCGCAGTTAAAAAAATCACTGGTATTGCTTGAGTTGCGGAATTTGCCTGAAGTTTTTCATATACTGCAAAGCCGTCCATGTCAGGCATAGACACATCAAGCAGAATCACATCAATAGGTTCTGTCTGGGCGATTTTTAGTCCTTCTTGCCCTGATGCAGCTGTCAGCGTGTCCCATCCTCCCAAGTCTTCTAAACAAGCTTGTACTAATTCGCGAATTCGTTCTTCATCATCCACAATTAAAAATCTTTTTGTCATTGGTCATTGGTCATTGGTCATTTGTCATTTGTCGGTCATTGGTCATTTGTCATTGGTCATTCTCCCCCTGCTTCCCCTGCCCCTCTGCTCCTCTGCTCCCCTGCATAATTTCCTGGCAATGGCAGAGTGAAGAAAAACGTGCTGCCGACACTAAGAGTACTTTCAGCCCAGATTTGCCCATCATGCTGATCAATAATACTACGACAGATTGCCAATCCTAAGCCTGTGCCGCCTTTGGTGCGAGAATCAGAAGCATCTACTTGCTGAAATCGTCCAAAGATTGTTTCTAACTTTTCTGCTGGGATACCTCGTCCTTGATCGGTTATCTGGAACAGGACGCGATCTGTTTGCTGTTGGACACTCAGAGTAATAGTAGAATCGGCAGGTGAGAATTTAATCGCATTACCTAAGAGATTGGTGAGTGTTTGAACAATGGCATCAGCTGCCGCCCAAACTTGAGCATTGGTAGGGTGAATCTTAAAGGTAATATTTTGCTGATTGGCGATCGCTTGCACTCCCGCTACTGCTTGTTGAATTAAATCAGCCGCATTGCAGGTTGTTTTTTCTAACAAAGTTCGATCCGACTCTAAGCGTTCCAAATCGAGAATATCGTTGACAAGACGCACTAAGCGATCGCTGTCGATGGCTGCAATCTCAATCATCCGCTTAAACTTGTCTGGTTTTTTGTCGTAGATCCCACTTTGTAGTAAACCCAGTGCTGCGCGAATTGCAGTTAAGGGAGTGCGGAGTTCGTGACTAACGATGCCAATAAACTCACTCTTGATCAGATCAATTTGCTGTATTTCACTGATGTCTTCGGCAATCCCAGCAATCCGAACTAACTCTCCTAGTTCATTTTTGATCGGAAATGCGCGATCGCGAATCCAACGGATTGAGCCATCAGGACGGATAATTCGATATTTTTTATCGTATTGCCCTGTTCTCATCTGTTCAACGATTTCAAATTCGACGCTCTGGCGATCTTCTGGGTGAATTGCATCGAACCAGTCTGAATAATTTTGGTAAAGACTTTCACAACTGCTTTGCCAGATGGTTTCATAAGCACTGCTCACATAGAGAACTTGCTGATTTTGAATATCGGTCATCCAAAATACTGCTTGGATGTTTTCTGCCAACTGACGAAACTTTTCTTCGCTTTGGCGTAAAGCTTCTTCAGTTTGTTTGCGAATAGTGATATCTTGATGAACTGCAACTAGAACATCGCCGTAGTCGGGATGATTGAATATAGAAGTCGTCACACTACACCAAAATGGTGTGCCATCTTTTTTAAGATTATGGACTTCATAAGTGGCTTCACTATTTTGTAAGATGGCAGATACAATGGCTTGATTTACATTTTCACCAGTTAAAGATTCACTGGCATAGTTCACAATCGAAACATCCTGACCGTTGAGTTCACCAGAGTCATAGCCAAACATCTGCTCAAATTTCGGATTGGCATAGACAATGATTCCATTATCGATTCTGACTAAGCAAATCCCTTCTGCCATATTTCGGGTGATTACAGCCTGAAGTTCTAGCTTATGCGCCTGTTCTAAAAGTATGAGCTGGGTTTGTTGCTGTTCTCTAACTGTTTCTTGCAGGCGATCATTTGTATCTGTTAGTTGTGCAGTGCGTTCTAGCACCCGTTGCTCAAGTTCGGTATTCAGTTGTTGCAGGGCAACTTGTGCCTGTTTACGCTCCATCAGTTCTGTTTGTAACTGTTCAAATAAAGCTGCTTGCTGGATAGCAATGCTTACCTGCGCTCCTAACTGCCGCAACAGGACAATTTCTGAAGATTGCCACTCACGAGGAGCTGCACAGTGATGAGCTGCTAGTAATCCCCACAATTCATCTCCTAATGAAACAGGAACGACCAGATTTGCCCTTACCTGGAGACTTGCCAAAAATTCAACGTGACAGGGACTAATCCCAGCAGTATAAATATCAGCTTTCGCAGTAACTAAGCCTTGTTTAAAGGGTTCAACGTTCTCTTCGCCAATGCAAGGGTCGTAAATCTGGAGTGGTAAAATCGCCATCCATTCCGGTACCACAGACTCAACCACGACTGTTCCACCCCAACCTGGATAAAATTGGAAGATAATGACGCGATCGCACTCAAGAAACTGCCGCACTTCATCGACGGTGGTTTGCAAGATATCTTGTAACTTGAGCGATCGCCGGATGCGTTGGCTCATCTCCATCACTAAGCGTTGTTGCTCAAATTGCTGTTGCAGCTTTTCTTGTGCAAGCTTGCGATCGTCAAGAGTCATCCGCAATTGCTCGGCATTTTCCTGAGACAATTGTTGGTTGAGTTGTTGAATCTTCTTTGTGTTGTACTTCAGATTGCCTGTTATCAGGTTAATCATCAAGGCAACCACTAGGAAAAGACCTAGGCGCAATATATCTTCTGGTTGATTAATCCCCAATTGATATCGCGGCAGGATAAAAAAATAATCAATCGCCAGTGTGGAAAGTACAACTGTAACGATCCCTGGTCGAAAGCCACCATACCAAGTACTGGCGATGATAGCTATATAAAAAAAAGCACCAATAGTTGGAGATATAAACGGTTCTAGCCAGAGCGATAGCATTAGGGCGATCGCAGTTGAGCCAATAGCGATACCATAGACTAATAATCGCTGATAATTTCTCATTATTTTTTACCGAAGAAAGGCACAGGGCAGGAGGCAGTTCGCGTAGCGTCTCGAAGAGAAGGCAGGAGGAAGAAAATATATTTTTTGTTCTCTGCCAAACAAGTTTAAAGCCCCTAAATTTATTTATGAATAAAGATAAAAAGTGTATTTTGAGACGCGCAGCGCAAAAAATACAGCGTCTATTATAAATCGCCTAAATTTATTTATGGGGATTACCTCCTGCCTCCTGCCTTCGCCCTCCTGCCTCCTTAATTCTCCCTACCTGAGAGCGCCAGCGCCTTCTTTGAATGCGGCTCAGTACCCTTGTCACGAGTTCAGGCCCTAGCACTGGCTTGCTAATAAAATCATCGGCTCCGGCAGCAAAGGCTTGCTGAAGGGATTCTGCTTCAGTATGGGCTGTTACTACCAAAATAGGTAAATCTCCCCAATGGGCATCCTGTCGCACGACTTGGCACAACTCTAATCCATTAACTATTGGCATTTCTAAATCTAGTACTACCAAATCTGGAGATGTTGCCATCAAAACCTTCCAAAATTGCTGTGATTGGGAGAGGGTTGTTACTTCCACTCCCCAAGGGGTTAGCAACGCCGATAGTCCAGCCAGGATTACAGGGTCATCGTCTACGATTAAGACTTTAGCTTCAGAAATTTTCGGTTGAGGTAGGACACGAGCGATCGCCTGAAAAATCTCCTCGGTTGTCGCAGGCTTATGCAAAAATTGTCTAGCTCTTAAACGCGATACTGCCAATCGATCTGCCAAGGTATCTCGTCCTGTAAAAACAATCACTGGGATATTTGGTGATCGCTGTGCAATCTCGCTCAATAATATTAATCCGTCTTCCTCTGTTCCCGGAAAACTCAAATCGAGTAAAACTGCGTCAGGAGTTTTTAAAGCTAGATGCGATCGGGCAGCAGCTAAGTTGGGTGCAACCTTCATCCTGATCCCCCATGAGTTGGCTTCCGCTTGCAACTGCTTTGTCAACGTCGCATCATCATCAATTACTAACAGCCGATAAGTTTGCTTCATCGGGACGCTTTGAGCGGTGGGAATGACAGCAGGCTTAGTTAATTCTTGTTGTAATTTTGTTACCAATTGCAAAAAATCAGAGATTTTATCTGCTAAGAGGGGGAAATCTGCAAGCAGCAAATGCTCTATTTTGCGTGCTAGCCGGGAGCCTTCTAGATAACCGAACGTTCCCATCGAACCTGCTAGCTTATGGGCTTCGTGCAATGCTTGCTGATGTAACTCTTTATTTAGATTCCCTGCTAAGAGTGCAATTTTTGCCTGTTCCAGTACTACAACCTGTGCGCCAAAAGAATTACGAAATCGCTCCAGTACTCGATTCACAGAAGTTATATCTTTGGGGCCGGGTTTTTTCTGCCCATCTTGATTTGTTTCCCCAACAGCGATAGAAGGATTAGGTACAGGCTTGATGCGATAGCCCATGCCATATACTGTTTCTAAAAATTCCTCTGTTAGACCTCCTGTTTTCAGTTTCTTTCGTAAGTCTTTAATATGAGTCGTAACTGCATTTTCAGTCGGTGCATCATCAAATCCCCAAAGGCGATCTAGAATCACTGCACGACTAAAGATGCGATCTGGGTTTTGCAAAAATAACTCTAGCAGTTTGTATTCTGTCGCCGTGAGCAAAATTTCCTGCTCATTACAAGTCACTCTGCCGGCACTTGGATCTAAACAGAGATTTCCCCAGGTTAACGTAGATGAATCACTCACTCCACTCCGCCGCAACAAAGACCGAATTCTTGCTAGTAATGCTTCCTGGTCAAAGGGCTTAATGACGTAATCATCTGCTCCGGCATCTAAACCCGCGACAATATCTGCATTAGAATTTTTGCCTGTTAATAACAGAATAGATTTACGGTAGCCTTGCCTTCGCAGTTGCCGACATAAGTTAATCCCATCCAGCTTAGGAATTAACCAGTCCAGCAAAATCAAGTCATACTCAACCGATATTGCTAGGTCTAGCCCAGTTTGTCCATTGCTTGCTACGTCGATAGTATAGCGATTTGCACTCAACAACTCTGCCAATGCTGCACTAAGTAATACATCATCCTCTACCAACAAAATTTTCATAAGTTGCATCCAAAGAAGATGCTTATGACATCTTCGCGATCGCAATCAGCCCCTAATTTTAAATTCTTAACTCCGTTGCCAAATTTTTATTGTCTTATCTAAACTTCCGCTAACCAACATCTCGCCAGAAGCTGTGAAGGCTAATGCTGTGACTATATTTCCATGACCTGTAAACGTACCTAGTAACTCCCCGGTTTGTAGATGCCATAATTTGATGGTTTTATCAGCACTACCACTGGCGATAATTTGTCCATCAGGACTTAAGGCGATCGCATATACTCTATCTCTATGTCCTTTAAGTGTATGAAGTAATTCTCCAGTTTCCAATTGCCAAATTTTTATTGTTTGATCCCAGCTACCACTCACCAGCAGTTTAGCATCTGCACTGATTGCTAACGAACGAACGATGTGAGAATGACCCATTAAAGTATGCAGAGGTTGTGCATCCTTTAAACTTTTGATCCCCGTCTGGGGTGAAGTTCGCCAGACTTTGATTTTACGGTAGCTACCTGTAACTATAGTTTCCCCGTCTCGGCTCAAAACCAGAGAATGAGCAGCTGTATCATCTAAAGAAAGTGCGATCGTAACCTGACGATGCATCAAATCCCAAAACAAAATTTTTCTGTCATCTCCGCCTGTAGCTAGCATTCTGCCATCTGGAGTAAAGGCAGCACACCGCACTACCCCATTATGTTTATGCAAAATATCTATCAAGTCTAAAGCACCCACGTGCCAAAGTTTAATTGTGGAATCAGCACCGCAACTCACTAAAGTCTGTCCATCTGAACTAAAAGCCAGGGAATTCACTTCATCCACTAGCCCAGGTATCACCCAAGGATACTCTGATAATGTATCTATTAATTCACCCTTGCTTAAATCCCAGAGTTTCGTTTCTCCACGACTACCACTTGCCAATATAGGTAATGCTTTACCATTCTTGCACGCAAAACTGAAAGCTAGGCAATTAATACCTCTATTGTGCCCTTGTAAAGTTTGCCAGCATTCCCAGTCACCAACTATACCCTTAAGACAATGCTCTGATGGTAGAGTTTGTATTGTATCTGCGATCGCTTTCTCATTAATTACTGGCGACGTGTCTTTTTTGCCAATAAGTGATTCTAAATACCAACTCAGACCACCGGCATACAACAAGTTACTCGGACTTATATACAGTTTTGGTTCAGTAAGTTCAATTTGATTTGCAGGTAAAAATCCTGTAATTATACTCTGCCTTTCGTATCCTAACTGACCTGTTGATGGATAAAACAAACAGAGAAAAATTAATACTTGGTGATTTTTTAAATCTTCTTGAGTAACCGACCATTTAATTTTGTCTTTCTTAATACCATTAAAACTTTCTCCATCAGCAACATAAACTTGAACACTTAGCTGAGGATTATCTTTAAGTACATAAGAAAATTTGCTTTCGCCACACAAATTTCCCTCATCATCTAAAATCATATTTTGCAAAGTATCTTGTGATACCTTTTTTACCAACTTCCCTAAACGTTCAGCTATTACCAGGTCAACGATTTTTTCCCGCAAAAGATAATCTTCCGCTTGGCGCTGGAAGTATTTGGGAAAAGGTATCGTCCAGTCGGGAGGCTCAGGATATTCGGGTGGCGTAGGCGGTGGATTTTTGGCAAGAACTTCTGCTTGTTGGCGAGAAAATTCTTGGAGTCTGGCCAATGGTTCGCCCCAAAAAGCCATCATTTCAGTGTGACAACCCTTGACTTGACTTTCCAATAAAGATAAGTCATAAGTTTTAGGTTTCTTCACACGTTGAAGGAAGTCAGCTTGTTGAAATTTAAGTAAGCTAATCCAATCCATCTGCATTCCTGCGGCAAACTATTGCATACCTACGGTAAGCTATACCAATGCAATTACTCAAGTTTATAACCTTAGTTAATTAAAAATTCAGTAATGTTAGCAGTCTAATAAAACACAGCCATTGGCAGATGTTTCCGGGAAAAATAGAGATGGATAGCACTTAGACATTTCATGAACTGATGCAGTTGAAGTATATAGAATTAAATGATGTCAGTCAATTCTAACGAAGATGGACAACAAGATACTGTTTCTAAGGAAACACTTCTAGCTGCGAAGGAAAGTTTAATGTGAAAAGCATTTTAAAGGTTGCAGCAACGTTAAGTCAACAAATACCCCCACTAAAAAGACTTAGTAACGATTATTTTCGGGTATATCATCTGAAATTGGCGAAAATGGTGAATATTAGCTAATTTTAACCTTTGCGTTTTGGTTGCCTGGGTATAGTACTTACATCAGACGAGTCACCAAAAGTATCCCTTGCCTCAATCTGTTTAATTTTCATTTGCAAGTTCAAGTCATCACTGCTAACAATTGTTTCTAAATTCGCTAATCTCCGCTCTAACAGTTCTATTTGCTGCTGTTGCAAATAGTTAGTTTTTGATTTTTGCTCATCAGAACGCCAAACAGCAACTGTACCAACTGCTGCACCACCAATAGCAACTAAAGGAAGAATAGCACCACTTCTAGTAACGGCTGAGAGTGGGACGCAAACTCCAAGAATGGCAACTGTAATTACCCAAATTCTTGTGGTGGCAGATAATCTGACATCTTGGTATTGTTCTAAATTTGGTTGAGATTTTTTAGCCATAAGTCTATCTAAAGAAAAGTTATTTGCTAGATTGGCACAATTGCCCAGCAAAATACTTCCTACAATTGGGTTAAGTATAATTGCTCTACTAGCGATCGCAGTTCATGCTTTTTTCCAACCAGGCAATACTTTTTGGGTTTTGGGGAAAAGGGGAAGGTGGTGTCGTCCTCTGAGGATAACGGGCCGGGGGTAATGGTAAAGAAAAAACCTTGAAGCCAAATCCAGTAACCTTTTCCCAAAACAGATTCCGAATTATAAAGCAATACAGTTCAGATAAGACCAAAACACTTGTCTTAACAGCTATTTATCGCGTCTCGAAAACCCAACGTCAATTATGTTACAGCAAAAAACCGAGCCCGCGATGCCTACACGCTGATGACTCTGCTATCAATGGGTAGGGAAAAATCACGAGACCATTCATTCCAAGAGCCAAAATAATTTCTAGCAGAAATTCCTACTTGTTCAAGGGCTATTAATGTATTAGCAGCCCTTGAACCTTTAAAGCAGTAAATATACACAATTGACTCCGAAGTAATACCTACTGATTGACAAATTTCTCGGATTTCATCTGGTGATCGGAATGTGGGGATTTCCGATTCGGAATTCATCAGATGATGCCATTCTAACCATACAGCATTAGGGATTCGACCTTTGCGAGGGCAAAAGTCAGGATTATAGGGAGAAGAACTCAGCCCAAGCCATTCGTTGCGATCGCGCACATCTAATTTAATAATTGCTGGATTGTCAATTGCTTGCAACATCTCGGCGGTAGTTACCATCATCTCAGTGTTGGGATGCAATCTAAATATGCTGCTTTCACATAATGGTACTTCATCAGTAGTAGGTAATCCCTCTGTCAGCCATACTCTATATCCTCCGTGTAAGATAGATACCTCAGCACAACCCAAATACTTCAGTAAAAAAGCTGCTCGACAAGATTGACCATAACCTTTATTTAAAGTGTCCTCATAGACAATTAACCGTTCCGCACCCGATATTCCCAGCTTGCTCATAATTTCTGCAAAATACTCTTGTAATTCCTTTAATCCTGCTGGGTAAGAACTTTCTAAAAGATAGGTGAAAAAATCTCTAATATTTATGGATTGAGGAATATGAGAAATAGCATAATCTTCGGGAGCCCGTGTATCGATAATGACAGCCCGTGATGACTTTTCTGCTAATATGGATGTGAGTTCTTGAGGAGAAATGAGGGCTTTTGTATTCACGATTTCATGCTTCTGTTATCCTACCATTAGGCATTATCGCGCTCGGTAGATTTGCATTTTGGAATGTAAATCACAGAAGAATGAATGTTGGATGTTACAAGATAACTTTTGTCGCTGTGTTGTTTTAAAATTGATTAAATCAAGTTTAAAAAATATGGATATTGAATATTCATTCAAAAATTCTTCAAAATCAAATTTATAATAAAGCTTAGAATACGGGTTTAATAAAATCTACAAACGTGAACCTTCTAATTCTATTTGTGATTTATTAGACCTGTTATGCATTTGCATCCATTTAAAAGCAGTGATATTTAATAATAAACCCACAAAAAATAACAACACCATCAAGGCTATCTGATACCAGAGAACTGGCTGGACAAATAAATCTAAAATCACGTGTAGTAAGTTCATGATGCTGTAAAAGATAGTTAAGCCAAAATGAATGATTCGATAATGCTTTGAATCGTTAAAAATAGTAAGAATAATTGCCAGTATTGGTAGCACAAAAAAGCCTAACATCAACCACATAATTCCAGAAATATCGTTGATATTTGTAGCTTTTTGAGATTCAATAACAGATAAACCGTGAAAAAGCGGTATTAAACCCAGTTGTGTATGAAACAATGTTCCTAGTAGAAATACTGTCCAAAGAGCAATGATTCTTTCCCGATAATTAATTGCCATAACCATAATTGATTCTAAAATTATTGTGTTATTGTCTGACTTTCAATTTATATAAAGAATTTGAGTAACTTGTGAAGTTAAGCAAACTTGATAAATTCGCTTCCTTCTTGTGGTTCAAGGCTTACAATTCGCAGTTAGCATTAGCTACCCACACCGAGCAAACAGCATTTCTATAATTGTGCGGCGGTATTTTTGCAGGCGATCGCTTCGCTATGCTAGATATCTTCGCATCAATGGTCAAAAGTCAAACTTTTGGGATTTATGACTTTGGGCTATTTTGGCGAAAAAAATGATACTTGCGTAAGTCCTTAGAATTAGTTTTTAACTTCTGGGAAGCGCTGTATAAAGAGTTTGAGGAACTTGTGAAGTCCATTGGTCATTTATTGTTTGTCATTGGTGAGTGTTTCAGGTATATTTATGTTTCTTAACAAGGAGTAAATAGATCATGTTCCGTCTGCTAAAAACATACCCCTTTCCTACGGAACGCTCCGTGAACGGGGAAATGAGGTACGTGCAGAGACTTATGTGGAGTATTATCTGTGTAATATTCTTCAGCCTGACTAGCAGCTTCATGTTTCCTGCTGCTACTTGGGCCGCCACTTCTGGCTTGGGAGTTGACAATATCCATCTTGCTCCCTGTCCGCCTTCTCCGAACTGTGCTGTCAGTCAAGATGCTGATTCCAAACATAGCATTGACCCGATCGCCTACCATGTAGACCTCAACACAGCACGAGCAACTTTACTCAAAGTTCTTAGTGTGGTTCCACGTACAGAGGTTATCCAACAGACAGATAATTACATCCATGCTCTTTCTAAGAGTCGGATATTTCAATTTGTGGATGATGTCGAGTTTTATTTCCCTGCTAATGAGTCAGTAATTCATCTACGTTCCGCATCACGTCTTGGAGACTCTGATTTTGGTGTAAACCGTAGGCGCTTGGAGCAAATTCGTCTAGCACTACGCGATTTACAAATTTGATTTGTGTTTTCTAGTAAGGGCTTTAGTACTTGAAAGCCAAGAACTAAAGTTCTTATTATCAGCTATTAAGCATCTACACATCTGTCATATTAAAAAATTTTTAGTCTTTGCTTTTTTGCCAATGTTCTTGAGTCTTAAAGTCAAGATGAGACTCAGAACACTAGCCTAAAGCGATCGCAGAAATTTTCTTTCGGTTTACTGAAGTTGCTAGAGTAATAATAAACTTCGTTCCCTGACCAGAGGTTGACGAGCAGTTGATTTGTCCATTGTGTTTATCGATAATAATTTGGTAGCTAATAGCTAATCCTAGCCCAGTTCCTTTTCCCACAGGCTTAGTTGTAAAAGATGGCTCAAAAACTCTCGCTTGCACTTCAGGAGGCATACCAAGAGCGTTATCTTCGATGCAAATTGTCACGGTTTGTTGCTCATGCTGGATTGATGTAGCGATCGTGATGGTATGAGGGCTAGCAGCAGCTATTTCCTCAACTGAGCGGTTTTGATAGAGGTCATCAAATGCATCAATGGCATTGGCGATAATATTCATAAATACCTGATTCAGTTGTCCGGGATAGCAAGTGATTGGAGGTAACTCACCATATTGTTTAACAACCTCGATTACAGAGCGTTCTCCTTGATCTTTGAGTCGATGTTTTAATAGCATTAAGGTACTATCAATTCCCTCGTGAATTTGAAACTCCACCATAGATGAGATATCAGATCGAGCAAAGGTTCTTAGAGAAAGGCTGATATCCTTGAGACGACCAATTCCCTGCTCCATTGATCCCAGAATTTTTGGTAAATCTTCAACTAGATACTCTAAGTCAATTTCTTCAACAAGTTCTTCAATTTCTGGGTCTGGATGTGGTAGCTTTTGCTGTTGGAGATCCACTAAACGTAGGAGATCCTTGACATATTCCTCAATATGAGAGCAATTTCCACTAATAAAACCAATCGGGTTATTAATCTCATGACCTATCCCTGCAATAAGTTGTCCAAGGGTGGACATTTTCTCACTCTGGATTAGTTGTAGTTGGGTGTTTTGTAACTGTTGGAGAGATTGGGTTAATTCTGCGGTGCGTTCTTGCACTCTTTGTTCGAGGGTACGGGTAAGATAGGAAATTTTCAAATGTAATTTTAATCGAGCAATGACTTCTTCTTGCTGGAAGGGTTTGGTAATATAATCAACTGCACCAATTTCTAGTCCTTTCACTTTGTCTGTGGCATCGGCCAAGGCAGTCATAAAAATGATCGGAATATTCTGAGTGATGGAATTGGCTTTCAACCTGCGGCAAGTTTCAAATCCATCAATACCCGGCATCATGACATCTAGGAGAATAAGATCGGGAGCAGAGTATTCTGTTTGTTCGATTGCGGATTCTCCATCGGTTGCCATGAGTGTTTTCCAACCACATCCCTGAATCGCTTCTGATAGCACTTTAAGATTGTTGGGATTGTCATCTACCAAAAGGATATGCATTGGTTTTAAGAGAGGTTCGATCATCATTGACGTGACTCAGTTGTTATAAAAGATTTAAGGAATTTACGGATTTTTCCGGTTTGGAAGTTGGCAGTAAATTTGCTCAACTCACGTGCGAAAGGAGTTAGCTGACTATCTTGCTTAGTTAACTCTTTTATGATTTCTTCAATTGCTGGAATATCTCCCATCATTGCCAGATGATAAAGTTGTTGCAAAACATCTGGTGATGGCAGAAGCAATTCAGCATCAGCTTTCTGTTCAGACTGGTAAAATGACTTTTGAGGTGTGGATTGATCGTAAATCCACTCCACTTTTAGCAGCGATCTCAGTGCATTAAATAGTTCATCAATTTGCAGAGGTTTCGGCAAAAATGCTGTGGCCCCTGCCTGAAAACTTCGTTGCCGATTTTCCTCGAAGACGCTGGCACTAGAAACAATAATTGGAATAAAACGAGTTTGTGGATTTTCTTGTAAATGAACCATTAGCTCAAAGCCATCCATGTTAGGCATAGCTAAATCAAGGAGAATCACATCTGGGTGATGTTCAGTTACCATCTGTAGTGCATATTTGCCATCGCTTGCTTCCAAGGTTCGACAGCCAATTTCTTGGAGCAAACTGATCAACATAGAACAGTGGTTAGTATCATCATCAACAATGAGAATTTGAGGTGCAGTACCCCGAATCCCGGTGATTTTTTGATGGGTTAGGGCTGCTGCTACGCTCGTTGTAGATATCGCTTCTATTTGCCAGTCATGGGAAACTGGTACTGGTACCATTAAATCTAGCCAAAAGAGACTACCTTCACCCAAATGACTCTGTACTTGAATTTGGCTGCCCATCAATGCCGCAATTCTTTGACTGATTGCTAATCCCAAGCCAGTACCTTCAGATTTCCGCCCTGCTTCACCTACTTGCTCAAAAGCCAAAAAGATTTTCTCTAATTGGTCTGGTGACATTCCAATACCTGTATCTTCAATCTGGAAGCGAATCTTCTGATGTGTCATTTGTCCATTGTCATTTGTCATTGGTTTCAACTCTTGATCAATGACGAATGACTCATGACTGATGACATCTACTTTGAAGGTGACGCTACCGGTGTCTGTGAATTTGATAGCATTACCTAGTAAGTTGATCAAAACTTGCCTTAGTCGCTTTTCATCCACTTCAATGGCAACTGGTAGGCGATCGCTGATTAAAATATTAAATGAAATGCCTTTCTGTTTTGCTCGGATACTGCAAATCTCGGAGACACCATGTAAAAAAGTGTGCAGATGTACATCAGTCGTAACCAATTCTAATTTACGAGCTTCAATTTTTGAAAGGTCGAGAATATCATTGATTAGCATCAGCAGGTGTGTCCCACATTGGTAGATAATGCTGACACCTTCCAGATTTTTCTCTGTCATGTTTGGCGATACTTCTAGCACCTGAGCAAAACCAAGGATGCCATTAAGCGGTGTGCGTAGTTCGTGGCTCATATTTGCCAAAAACTCGCTCTTTGCTTCGTTAGCAGCATCAGCAGCTTGCTTGGCCTCCAGCAGTTCATGAGTTCGCTCTTCAACTTTAAACTCCAGAGTTTTGGAATAATCTAATAGTTGAGCATTGGCAATTTCTAGTTGCTGATTTGCTTCTTCTAACCGTCTCTGTTTATAGGCATTTGTTGTTGCAATTACACTGCTGATGAATGCGGCTAAAGCAGGTGTGACTGGAATTAGAATGCCATGTAAAAACATCCCATAGCCACCCCCCACAAACAGGCCACAGATGCCTATAGTTGCCCAGAGAATTTTGCCACCAGGAATCCGCATCCTGCGACTGGATAAGAACCAACTACCACTAGAGCCGATCGCAGACCATAGAATAATCCAGAGCGACACAGCCCCGCCAGAAAAGCCGTACAGGTTTGTCTTCCCTGTTTTTGCCCCTTGCACCAGTTGATGGGCAATATTGGCATGGACAACAACCCCAGGCATGGTTTTTTGGGCAGAGATCCAGGAGGAACTGAAGGGTGTGTTGAAGAAGTCATTGGTACTAGCGGCGGCTGATCCAATAAACACCATACGATCGCGCATTAGGTTAGCTGGAACTCTCCCTGCTAAGACATCGCGCATGGCAACTGTCCGAAATGCCGCATCTGTTCCATGCCAATTGAGCAGAATTTGATAACCGCCTAAATCAGCATCGGAGTAGCCTGCTTCTTGATTGTCTAGTGGTAGGTAAATTGCTTTACCCAACTGAAACTTTTGCTGCTTGGGGTCAATGCTTTCTAAGGTAATTTTGTCAGCTTCTAGGTACTTGAGCGCTACAAGAGTTGCTAGTCCAGCTTTGAGCGTGTTTTGCTCTTTGGCATCAACTGCCGTCAGGAGGGCGCGACGGACAAAGCGATCGCCATCCAACACTAAATCTGCTAACCCTACTTGATTAAGTTTTTTTAACTCCGGTGCTGGATTGACGCGCTCCCCGGTGATTTTCTCAACACCGATTAAATTAGGAGTGCTACGGAAGATTTTTACAAGTTCTTCATGTCCGCTTCCCTCTGGTAAATCTCGATAGAGATCCAGTCCAATGGCTCTGGGTTGCTGCGCCCGAATCTTTTCTAGTAATTTTGCTAATGCCCAATCTGGAATTGGCCATTTACGCACCGATTGAATATCGCGTTCATCGATTGTGACAACCACAATCTCATCCGCTATCGTCTCCTGCGTTGGCGTAGCCGGCCGTTGGCATCGCTGACGAACCCATTCATCACGAATTTTCCATTCAGGCAAATTGAAAAATCCCAACGATTGCCCGACAATGACAGTCAGGGCAACAGTGGGAGTAATAATCAAAACACTACGAGTATGTTGGATAAAGGTTTGGAATCTACGCCACATGGGGACTGGGGATTAGGGAGTAGGGAGTAGGGAGCAGGGGGCAGGGGAGCAGGGGAAGAATTCGTAACTCTTAACTCTTCACTCCTCACGGGCTAAACCTTAGCTATCCGCTAACGGAACTGTTTTGCCTGATGCCCCATGCCTAAAATTACTTCGTAGATACTAATAAAGGAGCTGTGACAATCTCCTTCAAGCTAACTGAGGAGAGTAGTTCTTCCCATTGCTTGTTAAGAGTTACATTGCTCGGTTGAGTGCTATGTAGGGCTGCAAGTGTTTCCACGCAGTCATACCAAACGCCATGTTTACCGAAAGCCGCCGCCCGCTTCAGAGCATCTTTTTGCTCCATTGCTGTTGTCAGTTCAGCATTAGGCTGGATGCGCTGAATCCAACCATCGACATAAGGCGTATTTGGGCCGAGCTGTCCATCAACTTTGACAGCTAGAAACCAATGGTAGTTTTTTCCAACTGCTAAAGCGGGTGCTTCGGCTGGTAATTTGACAGCAACTACTCCAGCTTTGAGAGCAACAGGAATGGTCATTTGATACTGTGTATTGCCAGCTTCATCCTTGAGGCTGAACACAGCTTCTTCTGCATTAGAAGCAGGAAGATATACCAGAATTGTGGGACGTTCAGACACTGTTGTGCCATAGAAGCTTTGGGGTAGGAGTGCAATTAGGGCTGCTGGGCCTGCTGCACCTACAGTTGAAGGATTTAAGTAGTAAGTACCAACCCGAGAAGCTCCTCCACTTGCCTGTTGAGGAGCGTTTTTCTCTGCGCTAGGTGTAAAGAGGTCGCCTCTGGAAGCTCCTCCGGTTGCTTGCCTGGGAGCGCCTTTACCAGCGTTAGGTGTAAAGAGGTCGCCTCTAGAAGCTCCTCCAGTTGCTTGCCTGGGAGCGCTTTTGCCGGCACTGGGTGTAAACAGACTACCTCTAGAAGCTCCTCCAGTTGCTTGTCTGGGAGCGCTTTTGCTAGAAGCAGGGATAAAGAAATTACCACGGGAAGCTCCTCCGGTTGCTTGGTTGGGAGCGCCATTGTTGATTGGTGGGGTAAATGTAACAGCATTGGCACTATTCAATGTAGTACTGGTGAATAGAGCGATGACGCTTAATGCACTAGCTAAATATCGACGTTTCATGATGTAGTACCTCATTTGAGAAAAGTAATACTAAATACATTGATTCTGATTGTGGGAGAAAGCTGGATAAATCTTTTCGGCTGAAATTTAAAGGTTTCAATACCTATTAAAAACATAAACGAAACCTAACTTTTATACCGTCAAAGTTTGTACAAATTACTAAAATTTGACTCAGTAAAGTTACTTAGCCCAAAATAAATGCAGAAAGTACAGCGAAGCTTGCGGTTTAAATCCCTCACTAAATCTCCTTCCTGCTACCTTCTTTACAGCCAGTTACCAACCAAGACAAAGGCAGACCAAAAGAAAGGATCGTGGAAATCAGTTTGACGGATTAAGTTGATTTGGGCTTGTCGCAGTGCTTCGGCTTTGGTAATTTTGGGCTGTCGCAATTGCTCATAAAAGCGCGTCATCAGCATCTCGGCTGCTTTATCTTTGACGGGCCAGAGAGTGGCTATGGTTGAGCGGGCACCAGATTTTACAGCCAAGCCTGCTAGTCCAAGAACGGCGCGATCATCACCTGCTGCCGTATCGCAGGCACTCAGTACTAGCAACTCAATTGCTTTCGATGATTCACCGCCCCGATTTTTGAGAAGTTCTGACAATTCCTTAACGTTGACTTCTCCATCCCAAGTCAGTAGGAAGGTATCTTCAAGGCGGGAGCTAAATTGTCCGTGGGTTGCCAGATGGACAATATCGGCGCTACTAGATTTGACGCGACTGGCAAGGGCTTGACTAGTGAATTGCTGGTTGAGCAACATCGAAGATCGGACTGCCTTCGAGATTTGCTTAACTTCTAATTCTACAGCAGGCAAAGCACTGAAACCATTACGAGATTGGCTGATACCGCCGACGATCGCATTAATCTGATTTCCTTGGAGCGATCGCGCACTCATTAATTGCATTCCCGGTGAAAGGGCAACAGCATACTTTTCGATCAGATATTGCTTTCCGTCATACAAAGCTGATATGGGAATATTACGTAATCGACCATCCAAAACAAATACTAGTGTTTGGGTATCTTTAAAAGCTTGATCCATTTCGGCAGGACGAATTAACCAACTATAAATTTCTTGGGACAAGCGATCGCGCTCTTTGGAGTTGGAGACAGGATTTAGGGCAACTAATAATTTTTCTAGAGTTTGTTCGATGTCGGCTTGAGATTTTTGTGTCACATAATAACGCAAGGGTTGTCCGGTTTTGGAAAGGATTACCGCTAGGCGATCTGGCAAGATAATCAGATAAACAACGGTTGCATTGGGATCAATTTGGTCAATCTGCTGAGATATATCTAAGCAAGCTTCCCGGAAAAAGTTATCGAGTTCTGCAACTTGGAGTGCCTCAATCAAGTCACGAGCTTCCATTAGTTCTGCTTGACTGGGTTGCTGATCTAGGAGTAAACCTACAAGTTCTCGGTAAACAGGCTCCACACTTTCACGAAAGGAGAACTGAACATCGGGGTTGACTGAAACTAAATCTCCCCTGATTGACTTTAAAGCTTTGACTGCTTCAGTATAAGCAGTAATTGCTTCTGGGCGATCGCCCTGTTCTTTATACAACTGTCCCACTTGCCAAGCAGATTGAGCAATGATATCCTCAGCTTGGAGTTGACGTGCAATGTTGAGAGATTTCTGAGTTAACTCCTGCGCTTGTGATAACTGCTGTGTACGACGATAGAGTTTTCCCCACTGATGCAGTGCGTAAGCTTCTGCTTGAGCATCCTGGAGCTGCTGTGCAGACTTGACTGTGACTGCCATGAGTTGCGCCAAGTCTTTCATCGGTATGATTTGGCTAGAAGTTGACTGCCGATTCAGTGAGGCAACAAAATTAATAGCTGCGTAAAGAGAGGTATGACTGGGGGGCAGCTCTGTGAGTTGTTTTAGTAATTGAGGCGCGAGTGGGGTAGCCAATTCAGGCTTGTCATAGTCGAGGAAAAGTTTGAAATGCCCTAAACGTGCCTGTAAGCGATCGCCTGGATTTGTTGCTACCTGTTCTGCTTGTTCAAAGTAATCCAATGCCGTCTTTGGATCTTTTAAGTCTACGGCGGTTTTTCCTAAGCTTAGTAGGATGGAACTCAACTGAGGTGTAGTTTCAATTTTACGAGCGATCGCTAAACTTTGCTCTAACACCTGTTGGCTCTTGCCAGAGTCACCAATCATCAACAGAGCTAAACCCAGCGATCTTAGCCCACTAACTTTAATTTCCGAATCTGGCATTGCTCCTAGCTTTTGATTTAGCTCTTCCAACTGCTGTTTAGAACGGCGATAAAATCCCAAACTTTGTAAAGCTTGTGCCTGGTTAATTTGACTACCCAAGCTGCCCATTTTATCGCCTGCTAGATCATAATATTTTTGAGCTTGTTGCCAACTTTCGAGAGCAGTTTCGGCTTTGCCATTGTGCAATTGCAAATTTGCTTTGGTATTGAGTGCCTGTGCCCAAAGAATCGCATCAGCAGAGGGAATAGAGGTTTGTAAGAGTTTTAAGCTTTGCTCAATAGACTCTTCGGCTGCTTTCCATTGGTTAAGTTCCTGTTGTGCCAGTGAAAGGTAACTTAAGCTTAGGGCTTCGTTAAGGCGATCGCCTTGAGTATGGTAATTTTGTGCTGCCGTTTGCCAAATCATCACGGCTTCTGCAAAGCGTCCTGAACGGTAGAGGTTTCGTCCCTGTTCTATCTGGTTAGTAGATGCTGGGACATTCAGAGTAGATTTTGCTGATACTTGCACAGATGCCTTAACAGGAGTAATAGTCACTGCCAAAGACAAGCTTAAAATACTCAGACAAATATATAGCCAACGACGTTCTTTGATTGGGAAAGCCATAAATAATTACTAATACTTTAAAGGATAGTCACACCAGTCACTTAAATATTGCCCAACAGATCGTGAAATCTATCACTTCTAGCTTTCACGGAACGTTATTTGTTGAGCGATAGCATAAAACTTAAATACTGTACTGTATCATTTTGAACGGAAATCGCCGCGTTCTTCAGACCTAAAAAAGCCGTGCTGTAATAGCTAGCATAAATTCAGCTATCATGTCAATTAACTAGACAAGTAGGGGCAATTCATGCATTGCTCCTACTTAGCAATTTCTTTGTTTTTATCTAAGGTCGAAATCTCTGACTAATCTTATTTTGCGATCGCTAGCGACAAGCTGTTAGCCACGTGAATTAAACGTTTAACGACTCCGTAATCTGTTCTATCGTCACCATTACCTGCGGTATCTCGTACTTCCAAATAATCATGATGTGAGCATCCATAATCTTCACTGCTCCAAATTGCATTCATTCTTACGACAGATATATTTTTAGCGTAATTATGTCTATTAACATAGTCATAATCTCAGCAATTAGATGCTTGGAAAAAGATTTTCCTACATGATTTAATATCATTAAGGAATTTACGACTCAATGTAATCCTATTCTCAATAGACCATGCAATAGTTTCTGTAAGTTAATCATTTGTAACTAGGTAGGAATTTTAAATAATGGAAAATACATTAATTGATAAAACCTTTCGTGATAGCGATGGCAAAATTGTTTTAGCTCAGATGCCAAACCTACCGCTGATTGTTTGGATAGTTACCACTTTACTCGCTCTAATTTTTACAAGTGGTAAAATCAATACAGTTTTAGAAGTGGTAGCAAATGGCTCTTTATTTACTTGGGCGTGGCTGGAATTATTTCAAGGAGTCAATTATTTTCGTAGAGCGTTAGGTCTTGCTGTATTGATTGGGATTATTACATTAAAAATTCAGTATTCATAACGGACTCAGCAATTTAAGATTTAGGACTTACGCAAAAATTGCCAAAAAGCTTAATTTCTCAGAGAGAAGAGAAGAATTAGTAGAGTGTGCGTAAGTCCTAATAATTAAGCAAAATTATGGTTCTTCAGTACGCTATTTCAGCTAAACTGAAACTTTCCCCAAACATATAATAAAGCCGACGTTGGAAGAATCACAAAAAAGCTAGCCAGTTGGAAATCCCTAAAATTCGCGGACGAATCGACTCTATCGGGTATCTCTCCAAAATTGTCGAAATGGTGAACGCATTGTAAAGGTTTATCCAGAATGCCAGTTGCTCGAAATTGTTGCAATTATATTTAAAAGCCAGATTTTTCCCCTCGAAAACCAATCTGCAACTGCTTAGGGCTGCTCTTTTTTCCACGCAACATAGTTTACACAACCCTGTTCATCAATATACTGACGCAGCTATAATCCTAGGTTTTGCAACTTGGCACTGTAGCTGCGTCGATATTTTATGTCAACCGACAATTAAATTTAACTAGAAAATGTAACCGTATTGTAACGGTGGCTTTAGTTGACGTTGCAAAAGTTTACATTTAGAATGGAAAGCGGCAAAATACGATAAGTATTTATTCTTATTTATCCTGATGATTTGAGATTCAATGAGTATATATTCCTGTAAATAGTTAAGATTAAATCTTCTAGAGTTCAAGATAGTTTACAAAAGTATAGATTCCTTAATATAATGAAATCAAAAGTGAGAAGCCAAATTGATTGTCAGAAGTGATGAATGCTATTGAATTTCCCTGGCTAACAGCCATAATCCTCTTACCCTTGGTGGCTGCCTTAGCCATCCCCCTGATCCCAGACAAAGAAGGTAGAACTGTGCGTTGGTATGGTCTGGGAGTTGCGATCGCTGACTTTGCACTGATGATTTATGCCTTTTGGTATAAATACGACTTTCAGAGTTCAAGACTCCAACTTGTAGAAAACTATCCTTGGATACCGCAATTAGGTTTGCATTGGGCTGTGGGGGTTGATGGTTTATCGATGCCCTTACTGCTTCTAACAGGCTTAATAAATACTCTCGCAATATTCGCGGCTTGGAAAGTAACTACCAAGCCGCGATTATTTTATGGTTTGATGCTAGCGATGTACAGCGCCCAGCTTGGCGTATTCGTCGCCCAAGACTTGCTGCTGTTCTTCCTAATGTGGGAAATCGAGTTAGTGCCGGTTTACCTGCTGATTTCCATCTGGGGAGGACAAAATCGCCGTTATGCGGCGACCAAATTCATTCTTTACACAGCCGCCGCATCAATATTTATCTTGATTGCTGGTTTTGCAATGGCATTCTCTGGAGATAACGTCACCTTCGATATGGCGACTCTGGGAATGAAAGAATACCCTAAAACCTTGGAATTGTTGGTTTATGCAGGTTTCTTGATTGCCTTCGGTGTGAAGTTACCAATTTTCCCTTTACACACTTGGCTACCTGATGCCCACGGTGAAGCATCTGCACCCGGTTCGATGATTTTGGCTGGTGTGTTGTTAAAAATGGGTGGTTATGCTCTGATCCGCTTCAATGTGGAAATATTGCCCAATGCCCATGTAACCTTTGCCCCAGTGTTAGCAATTTTGGGTGTAGTAAATATTGTCTACGGTGCTTGTTGTGCCTTTGCCCAAACCAATCTCAAACGCCGCTTGGCTTACTCTTCAATTGCCCACATGGGATTTGTGCTGATTGGGATTGCCTCCTACACAGAACTGGGTATAAGCGGTGCAGTGCTACAGATGGTTTCCCACGGATTGATTGCTGCTAGCTTGTTCTTCCTGTCTGGCGTAACTTACGATCGCACCCACACCTTGATGATGGATAAAATGGGTGGTATGGCCAAGGTAATGCCCAAAACCTTTGCTCTGTTTACCATTGGTTCAATGGCTTCTCTCGCCTTACCAGGAATGAGTGGCTTTGTGGGTGAGTTGATGGTATTTCTGGGTATCGCCACCAGTGATGTTTACAGTTCCAGCTTCAAAATTGTAGTCGTCCTGCTGTCAGCAGTTGGCGTGATTTTGACACCAATTTATTTACTGTCGATGCTGCGTCAAGTGTTCTACGGCGATCAAAGTCAAGAGTTGCACTTAGATGCTGTAATATCTGATGTCAAACCCCGCGAAATCTTTATTACCGCTTGTTTACTGCTGCCAATCATCGGTATTGGTTTCTATCCCAAATTGGTAACGCAGACTTATGATGTGAAGGCAGTGGAATTAGCTGCTCATGCTCGTCAAGTTTTACCAGTTGTTGCTCATCAGCAACCATCAAGTCTGTACTCGCGGATTTTCTCTGCACCAACATTGGCTACTTCTCAAGTTGAAAGTTCGATTAACATTTCTGAGTAAATTAACTTCCCATTAAGGGGTCTGCAAGTAAATTCTAAATTATTAGGGCAATAAAGGGGTGGTTACATAACTACCCCTTAAATTTTGCCAAGATATATCCTAAAGACAGGTGAAGCCCCAAAATATGAATTATGACCATTAACTTACCTATAGCCACAGAAATTATACCAATGGTCTTGCAATTGCAACCTGCGATCGCACTAACCGAAGATCAGTTTTACGAATTTTGTCAGCTAAACCGTGATTTTCGCATCGAACGCAATGCTGTGGGAGAATTAGTGATTATGCCCCCTACTGGTTCCGAAACTGATGAACGCAACTTTGACGTTATTGTTCAGTTGGGTATTTGGGTAAAGCAAGATGGTACAGGTGTAGGGTTTGGTTCCAGTGGTGGATTTACTTTGCCTAATGGTGCAGTGCGATCGCCTGATGCAGCGTGGATAAAACGCCATCGCTGGGAAGCTATACCAGCAGAACTGCGAAAAAAATTTGCACCGATTTGTCCTGAGTTTGTGATTGAATTGCGTTCTGAGAGCGATAACTTACGAATTTTGCAAGACAAGATGCAAGAGTATATTGATAATGGCACGCAACTTGGTTGGTTAATTGATAGAAAACAGCACCGAGTTTTTATTTATCGTCCTAATATTGCAGTTGAGGAATTAGATAATCCTAAAACCCTTGATGCTGAACCTTTACTAACTGGTTTTGTTTTAGATTTAAGTCAGGTTTGGTAAAGAGTACGCTAGTTTTATAGTAGCGAAATCAAAATTTTAAGAATCTATGGCAGCGAAAGACATATTCCACGATGCAGTAAAACGCGCTTTTGCTCAAATTTCAGTTGGTGGATGCCAACCAGCAGACACCCAAGCTTGCCTGACAGTTACAGCATAAGGATTATTTAGTTGCAAAGCTAATACAGTTGCACGACCACAGGCAGTTAAACCTGTAATTTGAGTGCCATTGTTTACCCAAGTGAAATGACGTGACCACTTTTGTTGACGAGGATTGAATAGTTTGATTTTACGGTTTGTTATTATATCTTTGGCATGGGTCTGAATACCTTTGTAGGCATTGCATAACCTACAGGCAAGCCACAGATTCTCCTCATCGTCAGTACCGCCTGCTGCTTTGGGAATGATGTGTTCAATTTCTAAAATTCCCAAAACATACTTTTGGAGACTAAGGCAATAACCGCACTGGTTATTCGCCTGTATGCGTATCTGCGCCCGCACTTTTTCAGGAATCTGGCTCACTAGCTTAAGGGTTCAATTAACCCACGTTTGACAGCTTCGCTTAACGCAGTGGCTTTTCTTAAAAGTCCTTCTTGATACACCTGCATCAGGGTTTGTAACTCTGAGCGATCGCCTTCACTAAGAGTACCTGATTGTTGGCGATCAAGCAGTTCGCTCAACCGAGCATCCTGTTCTGCTTCCATTTGCAGTTCGGTCAGCACCAGGACTTTTTCATCAGAAAGGACAGAGACGGGCTCAAGATCACTAATGTCCTCACTGACGGGCGGAATTGAAAGTTGAATGGTATCTACTAAAATGCTGGCAACATCACGATTTGCCAATCGTGCAAAGCGTTCTGCACGTTGGTAAATATCATCTGGTAGGGTAATGATAATTTGGGTACTCATAGCTTTTGTAAATACTCCTCTCTATTCTCACTTGCCAATGGATAAAATGCGGTCGCTGGGAGGCGATAACAGAGGAACTGCAAAAAAAGTTTATATACTAAGAAGTATTTCCAATAGTATCTAATTAAATCAGTGGAACTCAGATTGTTTCAAATATTGGATGGAAAAATTTCTAAAACTTTCTCTTTTAATACTCTATGTTTATCTAAATTTCTAAACACTTGGTAAATTATTTTACCTGGATACTCGGCATAAACTGCTTCTAGGGTTTTTTCAATAACTTTATCTATAATTAACGGTAATTCATCTTTAAAGTATTCGTCAAAGTTAGCCTGAGATAAAAATAAATTTTTTTCACCTATATTATTGATATACCACCATTTTGTTATCCTTCAATCTTAGAGCTAAGAATTTAAAATTTAGATAAAAATCGGGACTGAGAAATAAATCTCAGTCCCGATAAAAAAGCGGGCTAACCGCTATTTATATGGTTAACCCGTGCAGCTTTGGGAACGCGCAGAGAAATTGTTATTGCAATACCAACTTCACGTTGGCGTTTTGCAGACCGCGCTGTTTTACTTCAGCCAAAGTTTTGTTAACGGCATACTTTTGGTTGATTGAGTTGATCAACTCGGTTTGGTTGTGCTTCTTAGCAACGCCCCACAGGTCAGCAATTAGGTCAAAGGAACCATCGCTGTTGCGAGACCAGCCGAGGTCATATTCGCCATCTAACATAGCAACGATGTCAGAACGGACGCGCTGACCGTTATAACCACGGACATCAGCTTCAGTCTTTACGCTGATACCGAGGTCGCGCAAAGAAGCTTTGAGGATTTCGGCATCGGTGATCTTGGTACGCAGGGTGCTAAAGTGAGACATTTGGGTTTCCTCCAATGAGAAGATTGAGAAAAACGACAACGGTTTGTTTCGGGCGAAGCCGCTCTTAGCAGGATGCGGCTTTTTCTTATAACTGCTAGCATTCAGAGCTAGCCTTTCCCCCTGGGATGGCAGAGGAAAGCTTTTAAAACTCCATTCGCTGATATTCAGCTACGGAGGATGCTGCGGGGCGTGCGCGCTGTCTGGCCCAATCTCTCAGAGCCGTTACTTGTTCTTGCATCGTTCGAGACAGCGGCAATGTTGCCTTCAGTGCAGCAATAATATCTAGTTGGGTGAACTCCCGATCTTGGGCAAAAGCTTCATACATTGCCGCAACGATCGCTTGCTCAACTTCTGCCCCAGAAAAGCCATCAGACATCTTAGCTAGTTGCTCAAGATCGAATCTAGAGATGTCTTCACGGCGCTTGGTCAGATGAATATTAAAAATATGTTGCCGTTCTTCCGGTGTTGGCAGATCGACAAAGAAAATCTCATCAAAGCGTCCTTTCCTCAAGAACTCCCCAGGTAAGCGTTCTACTCTGTTGGCAGTTGCCATCACGAACACTGGTGATTTCTTATCTTGCATCCATGTCAAGAAAGAGCCGAAGATTCTGCTTGATGTTCCCCCATCGGAATCAGAAGAACCTCCACTACCAGCAAAGGATTTATCCAATTCATCGATAAACAAAATCGCTGGGGAAATAGATTCTGCTGTTTTCAGGGCGTTCCGCAAGTTTGCTTCACTTCGTCCCACCATTGAGCCGTCGTAGACTCGGCCCATATCTAACCGCAACAGTGGTAAACCCCACAGTCGGGAAGTAGTTTTGGCAATTAATGACTTACCGCAACCGGGAACTCCGAGAATTAGCATCCCTTTTGGTTGAGGCAAACCATACTCTCTTGCTCTTTCTGTGAAAGCGTTAGAGCGTTGCTTGAGCCATCTTTTTAACTCTTCTAAGCCACCTACTGCATCAATGGTTTCATCTTCTTCAATGTATTCTAAGATTCCATTGCGCCGAATTAGTTGCTTTTTCTCAGATAAAACGATATCTACTTCATCTTCCGTCAAACGCCCTGTAGTTACCTGCGCCTTTCGGTAGACTTTCTCAGCTTCATCTTTAGTTAGACCTAAAGCTGCTCTGAGGAGCTTTTCTCTAGCCTCTGTTGTCAACCGCCGACCACGATTTTGGTCTACGTGCTGAGTCAGTACTTTATTTAACTCTGCCATATCTGGCAGTGTAAAATCTATAACAACAACTTCTTTTTCCAACTCTATAGGCACTTGTTGCATCGGGGACATTAAAATGATGTTCTTTTGCGTACCTTTAAAGCTAGCGATCGCATCACGTAACGATCTATTTGTTGCAGGCGCATCAATAAAGGGGTGTAAATCTTTAAGAATAAATATACTCGGTTCTTTCTGCCGGATTATCCACTCAATCGCCGCCTCTGGAGAAACGGTATTATGTTGGGTGACATTCCGGGGTTGACCATATTCCACAATCCCGTGGGTCACTGTCCAAACAAATACTCGGCGCTGGGGCTTCAACAACTGGGCGATTGTGGAAACTGCTTGCTCGGCCCGCTCTTCCTCGGAGGTCACAAGGTAGATTAAAGGGTATTGAGCTTGAATTAGGATATTGAGCTCTTCTTTCATACTTCGACCTACTTGAGACCTTATAGAGACAGTAGAGACATTGCTTCTGGTAAAGACAACCGAATCATGAATGAATAATCCATAATTCCTATCTATCTAGCAAGGAACTAACTCTTCCTCACCCTTGGGGTTGGTTTCATCTCCATCAATATCATCAATGGAAAGATGCTCTTGACCGACTACTCCTGGTTGATTGCCCAAAGTAACCAGTTCCCCATCACGTAAGACTAGCGAGCTATCACAAGTTGGGCATGAATAAACTCTATGAGTCCGCCCATAAGAAGAATCTTCTAACTCGTCAACCAATTCTTGATTAGATAGGTAAAAACCAAGGGCACGTTCGGCAAGTTCTGACATTGGTTCGGAATCAACTGCTGAACGAATCTTCAGTTTTCTGTGCAACTCTGGCGATAAATACAAAGTAACCTTTTGCTTAGTTTGCGTTTGCATATAACTCTTTAACGGTCTTACCCGGGTATGTATATCAACTTATCGGTTCTTCTATTGGTTGTCAAGACAGCAAAACGTTTTGACGCTACTTTTGTTACATTTATTCACATTAGGAGCTGAAATGCTATTTATTGAGTGATAAATCCCTCACGACAAACCTCTTCGAAGTTAATCATGGCTTAGGATTCAAATCCTGAAACCTCAATGGAAATTAGCGATCGCTAATTAATGATTCCCTAACTTGGCTTATTTTTTAACTATTTGGAGTGTAAGTGGATTAAAGTTGAACACCTTTCCGGTTGTAAACAACTGATATCCACAAGAGATGCCAGCGAATGACACCAGCATAGAGAAAAGAGACACAGAGCCGATTACAACACCACTGGCGATGAATAGAGCAATTCCGATTCCAATCAAAACCCATCCTAGCTTCCGATTATCGTGCCCACCCCAATTTAGAGCTACTACACCTCCCATACACAGCAAAATTCCAGGTGTGCTGCGTAAGTAAACGCTCACATAGATACTTGTACTTAAAAATGTAATGCCTGCGAGGATTAGCCCTAAGCCGATAAGCTTACTAGCAAAGATTACTTGTTCCTCTTCTTTGCCGATGTTAAGCGCTGTAATTTTCGTCGGCGCGGAATTTGGTGTAGGATTTTTTGCGGTAGATGCAGAGTGTTGCTGCACCCTAAGCATAAAAGTTATTTTGTCTCCCTGCCCAAAGGAAACTCTGTCTCCTACATGCAGTGGGCAAAAAACTTGAGGTTTAAGTTTCGCACCATTAATGTATGTACCATTAGAACTGCCCAAATCGGTAATATGGTATTCGTCCCCATTCACCCAAATTTGTGCGTGGATGCGAGATGCCACATCCGAATCTGGTAAGCCAGAGATATCAATATCTGGTAGTTTTTGGTCGTTTGGCTTACCAATGCAAATTACAGAAAGATTTGGTGGAAATTGCAAAGATGTGTTGGTTTGGAAGTGAAAAAGCTCCAAAGTTACCTCGGCTGTCTGAGATGCACTGTACATAAATTGTGTGATAAAGCACTCTTTATAAGCTTCTCTACTGAGGAGTCAAAAGAGAATGGTAAATATCCTGAAAGAATATTTAATTTTTAATGAGCGCTCTTTCAGTGCAAGGTATTGATCTGAGTTTCTGGTATTTCTATAAAATCAGTGACTTTGGCAAAATGTGTAATGTAAATGGCTACTGCGAATAAAATATGTAGTTTGGGACGAAGAATTTATCGGTTTGCTGCCAGCGTTAGCGGGGTTATTGCCCTGTTAATAATTTTGTGGGGTTGTACTGCAAATGATTTTAACGCTGGAGCGATCGCATGGAAAACTTATAGCAACTCCCGTTATGGCTTTGAATTTCCATATCCGAGTAACTGGACTTCTTCAGCAGACCCAGCAAATGGTGATGGAATTGCGTTTATTTCGCCCCAAAACAAAACGGTGGAAATTCGAGGGTGGGCAAGTCAGCAGCTACTGAATTCGATTGTTACAGAGCAAGAGCCAGTGAAAAAGATCAAACCCAACTTTCAAACCGCCCAAGGAGTATCTGGGGTGCTAGTTGTAGAAGTTGATCAAAGAGTAGGTTCTATGACACTGACACTAACTCAGGATCAAGTGAAATACTGTTGGCAGGGACGAAGCAAAAGCCAAGAATTTCAAGATTACTATCGTTTGTTTTATTACATTGCCCAGCAGTATCGAATTTCAAAGTCTTGAGTTAGGACTGGAGTTTCTTTAGCGATGCCAAACTTAAAACCTTTATATTAATGATATTTATCCACCTCTGACTTTTTCTTGCGATAATTCCCAAGGGGGACGCGCTCTCCACTGGTTAGTCAAAGGGGGATAGATGACATTCAAGCGGTTGGTTTTAATTTTTGTGCTAACGCCGATAGCAGTTCTGTTGGCAGTTTCGGCTTTATTTGGTAGTTGGCAAGAACCCCAGTTCCAAAGTCGCCTGGAACTGTACCAAACCAATATTGCTTTGCAGGCCCAAGGTTGGCAATCAGAAGATAGCGGTGATGATAATCTTCAAGGG
Source organism: Nostoc sp. UIC 10630 (assembly GCF_010747425.1). Lineage (NCBI taxonomy): Bacteria > Bacillati > Cyanobacteriota > Cyanophyceae > Nostocales > Nostocaceae > Nostoc > Nostoc sp. UIC 10630. The sequence goes on along the minus strand of NZ_JAAGOG010000030.1, from coordinate 12,153 downwards.
ATTCGGGAAGCGATACTTGGTGAGCAACCCCTAGAAAGCGCCACAAAGCAATATCAGGAGGCACGTCAGTCAGTTCAAGCGAATTTGGACAAAATTAACAATAAGCTTGCACAATTACGCTCTCAATCTGAAATAACTCCCACACCTCCTAAACCTCTACCTGAAGTTCCTCCGACTACTAAAACCTCTAAACAAGGAAAGCAACAGTTACAGCAGTCCCTAAAGCAATTACAAAAATTAGTGGCTGAATTAGACCTGCGCCTGGGAATTTTACAAGCACAGCAAGGACAGACGGATACAGCCCTGAAAACTTGGAGCGAATTACAAAAACGCTCAGATGTCAATCCAGAGTTTGGAGAAACCGCAGCTGTATTGAGTGGACTGTGGAGCAATCCTCCCCGTCTGCTCCAAAATGCTCAAGAACGGATTCAAAAGAATTTAGAAGGTTGGTTTCGCTCTAGTGCTTTGGTTCAGCTATACCAACTCCAACAACGACAAGATGCTTTATTAGCAGTAAAAGCTGCACAAAAAGAAACTGCTGCTCAAGCGGTGTTCAAATTAGCGGTTATTGGTACTATTCCTACCTTAGCGGCTTTAATTGGTCTAATATTGCTGATTTTATTATTTGCTCAACGCTTGTTGAAAGGAAAAGCCTCGTTAGTAGCTCAAAATGCTGATATTCCTTGGTCAACGCCTTGGGATGGTGAAACGGTTTTGCAGGTTTTTATTGTCGGCTTTTTCTTTATGGGGCAAATTTTTGTGCCCTTGGTGATATCGGTGTTACCCATCCCGCGCCCTATTGTTGATGTGCGACTTCAGGCTTTTTCTGTTTTGGTTAGTTACCTATTGGTAGCATTCGGTGCGCTGTTAGTGCTGTATTTCTCTCTCAAGCCATTTTTTCCGTTACCGGAATTTTGGTTCCGCTTCCGTCTTAAAAATAACTGGTTTCTGTGGGGACTGGGCGGCTATTGTACGGCTTTACCTATAGTTGTGATGGTATCTTTAATCAATCAACAGCTATGGCAAGGGCAGGGTGGTAGTAACCCCCTGCTGCAACTGGCCCTAGAAAGCCAAGATGGGGTAGCACTTGGTATATTTTTCTTTACAGCAGCGATCGCTGCTCCATTTTTTGAAGAAATTCTGTTTCGCGGCTTTTTGTTACCTTCTCTAACTCGTTACTTACCCGTATGGGGATCGATTATAATCAGTAGTTTATTGTTTGCGATCGCTCACCTCAGCTTATCGGAAATTCTTCCCCTGACAGCATTGGGGATCGTTTTAGGGGTAGTCTACACGCGATCGCGCAACCTCCTTGCTCCTATGCTCCTACACAGCCTTTGGAATAGTGGTACATTATTAAGTCTGTTTGTTTTAGGTAGCAATTAATACTTACACTGCACTGTTGCTAAAAATGTAAATATCTGATTTTATCTGCTTATGTAAGAACAATTTACTGGTTATAATTGGTTATAAGCATAAATACTAGCTGAAAAGCCAATTCAGATAATGCTGTTAACATAGACAACAAAATATCTAGTTAAGCATTTATTCTTATCCGGGTGATTTTAGCCAATAACTGAATCTTGTCATTGGTGCAATGGCGTTTCACTACCAGTGGAAGCGATCATAAAAAAACCCGGAAATAATACTGATGGACTTGTAAAAAGTGGTATTGCAGTTTTTGATGATTATTGAGATTTATTCTTCTCAAGACCAAATGTCTTACTTGAAAAGCTGCAAAACTTCTGCAACAGAGTTTGCAGTCATCCAATCCACCAAACCAAAATTTATTAAGGAGCGCTAGATTTTCAAGCTATGCCGTAAGATATTTTAGCGTCTCTTCTAAAATAGAAGCACGCTGATTTTAGTCATTTTGGGGCTTACTTGTACTGAAAAAATTAAAAATGTATTTATTAAGCAAGTAAATGTATTTGCTTTGATTACAATAAAGACTTTATTTTTATATCTTACTTATCAAGGAGCAGCATTTAATATGTCAAATCTCAACCCCAGTCACCCTACCAAACAACTTCTAGCTGGTTACTGTGGAATTATCCTTGGAGGATTTGGGGTTCATAAATTTATTCTAGGATACGCTCCAGAAGGCTTTATCATGTTGGTGGTTTCTGTAGTAGCGGGTTCTTTTACCTACGGTATTGCCTTGTTAATTATGCAACTTGTAGGTTTAATCGAAGGCATGATCTATTTGAATAAGTCCCCTGAAGAATTTGTAAATACCTACTTTGTGAATAAGCAGGGCTGGTTCTAAAAACTTAGATTTTCCATTTGGGTTGCTCTGTAAAGTTATATATCTTGAGTGTATCTTGGGAATAAGTTAGTGCTGACGCAAAACTACAAGTTTTAGGGGCAATACTCTGTAGGAAAAGTTTTGCATCTACATGAAAACAAGGGTTTCGGCTAATGTTTGCGTAAGTTATGTAAGTTTGTTAATACTGGATTTTCGAATTTGTTTCCAGTAACACTTATTGCTTATTTATCTTCTGAACTAGATTAAATCTGACAATTTTGTCATACGAAGGGAAATTAGTTCGGTGGGGTTTACTAGGATTCTCCTGTACACCTACTTGGTACTTATTTTTATCACCAAGGTTATAGAGTAGGATTCTTAGTTTGTCCTATCCAGCATTTAACTGGAATTCCATTTCCAACTTGTGGGATGACTCGCTCTATAGCTATTTCCCAAGGCAATTTGGTTGCAGCACTGGCAGAAAATTTATTAACTCCCCCCTTGGGTAAACTTCTTTCTTGAGTAACTATTCATGAAAGCTATTGTGTATTCTGTGCAGATTTATAGGTATAACTAGAGCTTTTTGTTAAAAAATTATGAATCCTACTGCTATGCTAACCATCAAACGTAAACAGCTGATCTGGATACTGTTCTTGTTGTTGGGCTTTGGCTATTTTAGCGCCATGTCTAATTTGGAAATTCACAATTTTTGGAAAAGCCTGATTGTCCTCATGCCAATGCAGGTTGTAGCTATCATTTATGTGACTTATCTACGCTGGAGTCGTCAGTGACCCTTAGCGAAGTACGATAAATTAAGAAATTTAATAGGGTTGACATACAGTCGTAGTTCCATATTTAGCCTACGCTCAAATTAGAGACGCTTTTAGTCAGGCGTTGAATTTCTGTAGCGAATCTAAACACTTGCCATGCAACTTGTCCCAAAAACTAAGCTAGCCCCAGAACTTGACCCAATCTTAGAGAAAATTATTCTCGATGTTGGAGGTATGAAGTGTGCTGGGTGTGTGAACGCGGTAGAACGACAGCTAACCCAACATCCAGGAGTCAAGAGTGCCTGTGTGAACCTGGCCACAGAGGTAGCAGTTGTAGAGTCAGAAACTGGTGCGGTAGATGCAGATGCACTAGCAGAGAGATTAACAGCCGTTGGATTTCCAACTCAACCCCGAAAAGCTAGGGGCACAGTCGCAGGTGAAATATCTACCTTACCAGACCCAGCAGAACGACAACGCCGAGAAATGCGGTCTTCTGTTAGGCAGTTGGCGATCGCTGCAATGTTGCTGTTATTGTCGGGAAGTGGACATTTTGGTAATCTTGGTAGCTCAGTGCTGCCACTGTTAAATAACATCTGGTTTCACTGTGGATTGGCTACAGTGGCGCTATTAATTCCCGGTCGCTCGATTTTAGTAGATGGGTGGCTAGGCTGGCGGCGAAATGCGCCTAACATGAACACCCTGATAGGATTGGGAACGCTGACAGCCTACATTGCTAGTTTAGTAGCACTACTCTTTCCCCAAATGGGTTGGGAGTGCTTCTTTGACGAACCAGTCATGATGCTGGGCTTTATTCTTTTGGGAAGAACATTAGAGCAACAAGCTAGAGGTCGCGCTGCTGCTGCATTTAGGAAATTGCTAGCACTCCAGCCACAGGTAGCGCGATTGATTGCCAACCCAGAAAAAGGAGGAGTGGGATCTTCTAGTGTAGAGATTCCTGCCGAACAGGTGCGGGTTGGTGAATGGTTACAGGTGCTGCCAGGTGATAAAATCCCTGTCGATGGTGAAGTGGTGCTTGGTCAAACAACGGTCGATGAATCCATGTTGACTGGGGAAGCCGTGCCAGTAATTAAGCAACCGGGAGATTCGGTGACAGGGGGTACACTAAACCAGTCAGGAGCGATCGCTATTCAGACAACCCGGACTGGAAGTGATACAACTCTAGCTCAAATTGTTGCTTTAGTAGAAGCTGCCCAAACTCGGAAAGCCCCAGTACAAAAATTAGCCGATACAGTCGCTGGTTACTTTACATACGGAGTATTAACAGCATCTTTATTAACATTTGTCTTTTGGTACTTTTTCGGTACTCATCTTTGGACTGATATCACCATGTCTGGTGAGATGGAGATGATGAGCCACGTTACACATCAAGCTCCCCACTCCCCTTTATTAATTAGTTTAAAACTAGCGATCGCAGTTATGGTAGTCGCCTGTCCCTGTGCTTTAGGACTTGCTACCCCAACAGCTATTCTTGTTGGGACTGCTATGGGCGCAGAACGGGGTTTGTTAATCAAAGGCGGCGACGTTTTAGAAAAAGTACACCAGTTAGATACCGTGGTATTTGATAAAACTGGCACTCTGACCACAGGTCATCCCATCGTTACAGATTGTCTGTTAATCGAGCAATTGGGAACTGGAGAAGAGGCAGAGAATAACAGCCCAATTCTCAATGCCCAATCCTTAATTCAACTAGCAACAGCCGTAGAAAGCGGTACTCACCACCCCCTAGCAAAAGCGATTCAGCAAGAAGCACTGCGGCAACAGTTATCTATTCCAGAAGCTGTGGACTTTCACACGGAACCAGGATTAGGAGTGTCTGCTGTGGTAGAGGACACAGTTGTACTTTTGGGTAACTGGGACTGGTTGAGTTGGCACGGTATTGCAATTAGTGAAACTGCACAACAGGTAGCACAGGATTTGGCAACAGATGGTAAAACAGTCGTTTGCGTAGCAGTTGGGGGAACTCTAGCCGGATTAATTGCTGTTTCTGATACCCTCAGACCAGATGCCCAATCCACTGTAGACAAATTGCGTCAGATGGGATTACGGGTAATGTTGCTCAGTGGCGATCGCCCAGAAGCAGCTAGCGCCATAGCCAAACAACTAGGATTAGACGGCGCTGATGTCATAGCAGGTGTTCCCCCAGCCAAAAAAGCGGCCGCAATTAAGTCTTTACAGCAAGCAGGGACGACAAAAGGAACTCCTAACTCCTCACCCACAACTACCTACTCGGTAGTGGCAATGGTAGGAGATGGAATCAATGATGCTCCAGCTTTATCCCAAGCAGATGTAGGAATTGCTTTACACTCCGGGACAGATGTGGCAATGGAAACTGCTGAAATTGTCTTAATGCGCGATCGCTTAAACGATGTAGTCGAATCTATTCAGCTTAGTCGCGCCACCTTCAACAAAATCCGCCAAAATTTATTCTGGGCTTTTGCATATAATACAGTTGGCATTCCTTTAGCAGCAGGTGTTTTGTTCCCTAGTCTGGGTTTTGTCCTTAACCCATCTGGTGCTGCTGCATTAATGGCTTTTAGCTCTGTTAGCGTCGTCACAAACTCAATATTATTAAGGCGATTAGCTCGTCACTCGTAGAATACTTTGTTGAACCTAAAATTTCCCATAACAAATCTTAGTCATTCCCATCTCAACTTAACAATTTTTAATTCGTAATTACTAATGACGTTCTCTACGAGACGCTGTGCGTAGCTTGCTTCTTGTAGAGAACGTCATTACGAATTCGTAATTATTTGTTACACTGAGCCGATATTCAGGTTTTACGCAGATCGCAAAGCCTGTTAAGACACCTACAAAAGCTATCATAGCTACTGGAGTAGAACGACCAAGTTCTACTCTTTCAAGGTATTATGCAATTTTAAAGCTTATTTAGATTAGCACCACAGACTGACGGTGCCCGAAAATGGCAAAGTACGATACGAAACAAATCTTGTTAAACCACAGTTCCACCGATTTGTCAATGGCAGCAGAAACCAATGAAAACCATCTACTGATTATTGAAGACGATCAAGGTCGCAAAGAATTTTCTCTGGAGCAACCCGTCTACTCTATCGGTAGAGACCGCGAGTGTAATATCCGTTTGATGTCGCAGTTTGTCTCCCGCCGCCATGCCACATTAGTGAGATTGCCACGAGAGCATAATAGTCATAGCTACTATTACCGGATTGTGGATGGCGATGCCAAAGGTAAAGCTAGTTCCAACGGTTTGATGATTAATGGACGTAAAATACCAAACCACGATCTCAGAAATGAAGACGAGATCGTTTTTGGTCCTCAAGTCCGTGCCATTTATTACCTTTTAAAAAACACTCAGCGTTTGGGACAAACGGATTCGAGCGAGTACGACATTACACTAATAAACCCCGGTATGGCCGAGGATTTAGAGGATCTGGGAGATTGAATTATAACTACCAACCACAATTTGACACTCTCACGGCTTAAAGCCGTGGGATTGTCAATTCAATTACCAAAGCTATCCTGCAATACTTTCAATCAAATGCCAATGGCGGCTACTTTCAATAGCCTGCTTGATAAATTCAAACATTTGTCGGCAGTAATTATCTAGTTGGAGAGGTAGTTCTTCATTTTTAATCACAATACTCATCCGGGTTTCTGTTTCAGTAGATTTTGATTTATCAACCAGTACTTCTACTGTGATCAATTTAGGAAAAGGAACATTACCAGGAGTCTGACGAGCGATAATGTAATCGCCCGTATGGTATTGAATATCCAACTGACAGTCCTGTAGAAGTTCTACAAGTAACGGCAACAGATGGTCACTAGCAACAGAAACAATAAACGAACAGGTATAGCGAGCCATAATAGCCCCACGCCTTGCAACACTCCGTCCATCCTATAATACCGAAGCATCTAAACGGAAAGTCATTCAAAAAGCAAAGTTTTTGAGTTTTGAGATTAGGCATCACCAGATATACATCTGACTTACGCAAAACTACACGCTGTAAGCGTAATTAATGAATTGCCGCTACTTTAGAATCAGGGTTTTGGCTATTATTTGCATCTGATACAGTTGCATCTGTTCTATCCACAAAGAAAGTGCTGTCGGCTGAAAGGTCGATCAAAAACTTTACAATAAGAATTTGGCTGAGGTAGAAAATGAATGAAAGTAGCAATTACTGGAGCAACAGGATTTGTCGGTAGTCTTTTGGTACAACAACTCCACGGAAAAGGTCATAAAATAGTAGTATTAACTCGGAACACCACTTTTGCTCAAAAGGTTTTTCCATCTGAGGCTTTCCCCAATGTAGAAATTGTTGCCTATACACCAAATACATCTGGTACTTGGCAAAGTGTCATAGCTAGTTGTGATGGCGTAGTTAATCTGGCAGGAGAACCTATTGGTGAAGGGCGTTGGACACCAGAACGCAAACAAGAAATCCTCAATAGCCGAAAGTTAGGCACACAAAAAATAGTTGAAGCAATAGCCAACGTTAACCCCAAGCCAACTGTGTTAATTAATGCTTCAGCTATTGGCTACTACGGCACTAGTGAAACGGCAAACTTTGATGAAACAAGCCAATCTGGTAACGATTTTCTTGCCCAGGTCTGCCAAGCCTGGGAAGCAGAGGCGACAAAGGTAAAAGATGCTGGTGTACGACTGGTAATTCTGCGTTTTGGGATTGTTCTGGGCAATGGTGGGGCTTTAGGTAAAATGATTCCGCCTTTCAAACTCTTCGCTGGTGGCCCCATTGGCAGTGGTCGGCAGTGGTTCTCATGGATTCACATAGACGATTTAGTTAACTTGATTATGCAAGCTTTAACTAAACCGGAAATAGAAGGCATATACAATGCTACTACCCCTAACCCAGTCCGAATGGCAGATTTAAGCCAAACTTTGGGACAAGTGATGAATCGCCCTTCTTGGTTGCCCGTTCCGGCTTTTGCGATCGAAGCTCTTTTAGGAGACGGGGCTATAGTAGTTTTAGAAGGTCAGAAAGTCCTTCCTAAGCGCACTGTGGAAACAGGATTTGAGTACAAATATCCTAATTTAGAGTCAGCACTAAGACAAATTCTTGCGTAGAGTCAAGGGGAATGGGGAAGAGGCAAGGGAGTAGGGAGCAAGGGAGAATAGTTTTCCCCTCAGTAAGAGCAGCACCCTGCCCCTCTGTCTCTTTTCAATCCCCAATTGCTTTATTCTTGACTAGAGAGAAATTTTTTGGAAACCCAACTGATAATACCACTGAGAATTGCACCGCCCATGAGGATGCCGATCGCTGGGTTAAATACGGGTTGCCAAAGTTGATGCCACAAATCTAAACCCAAATTTACTCCCACAGAATCACCGATCGCAGCGATCGCTAACCAGACAAAGCCAAACAAAACTAAAAAAACATCTGCGACTAAAACTGTGTTTAGCCAATTTAACAATTTATCTTTCATCTACCCTGTTGTCTAATTGCCCAAAATTTTATGACTGCTAACTAAGCTACGGATAAGTTAGAAGTGAGAGTTATCGACTTAAATTTAACTCCTCACTCCTCTACAGACGCGAGCAATCGCGTCTGTATTCTTAACTTCTCACTCCTCCAACAGCCAATTTTTGACTTTTGTCAAACTCTGCCAATCTGGTTTTCTAGTTAAACCGTCTTCGATACTGCTTTTTATTTCATCGCGCCATTCTGGGTTGACAAAAATTAGCTGCTGTGCAATGTCAATATGTTCTCGTAAACCTTTTTGACCTGTTTCCAGCATTGCTAAAGCGATATTGACTCTAGCCTGTGGGTCTTGTGGATTTAACTTGACAGCCTTCTGTGCAGCTTTGTAAGCCAAGTTGGGCTTGTTATCGAGTAGATACAACCACGCCAAACAGATCCAAGCGGCACTCGTTTTAGGAGCGCGATCGCACACTTCTTTAAATACAGGGATTAAAGAATCTACTGCCTCTCCTGCTTTATAGCGTTCTAAACCTGTATCAAACAGGGATTCAACTGTTTGAGTCATAGTAAGTTTGTCAATAATCATTAGTTAATAGTCATTAGCCATGATTCAATAGTCATAGGCCAATAGTCAAGAGTTAGAAAACCTTGACTCTTGACTATTGAAGGCGAGTTCAATCAATATTGGAAAACCTCGCACGTGATCGGCTCCTCTTGGCTAAACCCCAAATGACTTGCCACAACCGCAAGTTTGGTTGGCATTGGGGTTAGTAAATTGAAAGCCACCGCCAATCATGGCATCGCTGTAATCGAGCATTAAACCGTAGAGATATAAGAGACTCTTGCGATCACTGACAATTTTGAAGCCATCATAGTCAAAAACTTCATCCTGCGGGGTGATCTTGCTAGTGTCTTCAAAGTCCATCATGTAAGACATCCCAGAACAGCCACCCTGACGGACTCCTACCCGTAAGCAGAAGTCTGTGCCTTGCTTGTCCCGGAGGGATTTTACCTGGTGCAATGCGGCTTCGCTCAACAGAATTCCGCGTTGTTGAGACTGAATTGCTTGTGTCATCTGCTTTTTTCACTCCTTAATTAGTCTAAGCTTTACCCGATATCGGCTTGTTAATGCCTCTGGGTTTCCCTTGGTGTTTTTGTATTCATTCTAGCGGCTTAGATGTCGTTAGATGCCAAATTGTAAACACTCCGTTAAAAGCAGCCAAAGGTTTTTATTCTAGAATTGAGAGACTCAGTGTGTTTAGAGATTCGGTATTTTTGGAGTTCAAGCATGGCTTGTCTGAGAAGCAACTATCTTTCAGGTGCAGCCATAAAAACCTAATCCGAGGCTAGCTATCCCCCAAAGTTTACTTTCAAATTGCTTCTTTTGATTAACTTACTCTATGACAAGTTTTAATCGCTCTACCAGTCGTCGCTTGAAGAAATTAACTCAAATTCCTTCTGTATGGGAGGGCGATCGCCGTCCGTTGTCATCACCAAACCAGCACTCAGACTCTGAGGAAAAGGGAGAATGCATTCTTTGGGTAGATTACTCCCAAGGTGTTGTCCGAGGAATGGACGTGGTAGCCTCAGATGTTGGCCCAGAAGCAATCGTTCGTACCTTAATGCGAGCAATGGAGCATCCCCACAGTCCGGCAAGACCTGCTAGACCCCAAAGAATTGTAGTCAAAGACCGCGAGATCCAATTTTACCTGCGGGGAGTGCTGCAAGATTTGGATATCGCCATTGACTACGCACCAGAACTGCCTTTAATTGACGAACTATTTCGCGGGTTCGCTGACATCCTCGATAGTCAAACCCCTGACTTACCCCCACAGTATGCACAAATCTTGCGAGAGAAAGCATTTGCAATTTGGCAAGCAGCACCTTGGGAATTTTTGGAAGAACAGCAAATTTTGTCAATCGAGATTAATAAGTGGGATGTTGGCACACTCTACGCCTCAGTCATGGGAATGCTGGGAATGGAGTATGGGATTTTGTTTTATCGCTCAGAAGAGTCTTTAAAACAGTTTCGCACCGCAGTTTTACAAGATGAAGACTCAACAGAGCATCTAGAAGAAGCGTTTCTCAAGCAAGATTGTCTGTTTCTTACGTTTGAGAGTGCTGATGAAGACGAAAATGAAGACGATGATGAAGAAAGTGATTTGGCGGATCTGCCATTATCAGAAATTGACCCTACTTTCGGTAATATCCACCCCTTAGAAGGACTGCGGTCTGTTTTGTATGACGAAGAAGCACTGGTAATCTTCGTTGCGATCGAAAGTCTGATCCGCTTTATTCGCGATCACCGCCGCCATTTGCATGAGGATATCTTCCCTACCCTCAGCCGTCGCTATCGCATATCTCTGCCGCAGTCGGAAGAATCAACTAAATCTGTTGCTGTGACAGTCTCTACAATGCCGCAGTTAGCAGCAGAATTAGAGGAAATGGCAGGCTTTGGTGAAGATGATCAGGAAATTGACAACCTTGACTCCTCAAATTTCCAATCATTGCAAGATGACTTGATACCGGAAGACTCCTTTCTCAGCTTAGGCGTAGTGTCCTGGGAAATGTTGGATCACCTCCGTAAGGGGGTAATCTACCATAAGGCTGGTGAAATTAAACAAGTGGGTGACGGTTTGCCGGTGATTTTAATTCAAACTTCTCGCCCCAAGGCTAAAACTGTAATTGAAAGAATTGAAGCAGCTGGTGGGCTGAGAGCAATTTGCTTTAATCCAGGTGCCGATCCTTTCGATGGCGATCGCTACGATCTGGGTTTATTGCAAACTCAAAATGGTGAATTGTTCCTATTTGGTGAATTTTTAGATGAAGATCCTATTCATGTAGAAGCTCGAAAAAAATGGAATCAGAGGTGTAAAAATACTAAGGGCTACTGTGGCTTAATCATTGCTAAAGGATTAACAGGAGCTTCCCGTGGCAATCCTCAGTTACGAGACATGATGGCTTTGTTTGAAACGCGATCGCTTTCACCGAAAGATTTAGGTATTGGCACTCTCCAACTCATGCCCCAACTCAAATTGGAATAGTTGCATTCATAGCTGTAATCTGACATTCAGGATTACGGCTATAAGAAATGTAAGTTGAGATATATTTGATTCGCATATTAACCAGATTCAGCGCTGAGAAGTTAGGGGCATTACTGAGTACTAAGTAAACTACAGAATACTTAGGTTTGATGCACCTATTACGGCAATGCGGAAATTTATCTAACTTTGAAAAGAGGATTAATTTTTCTCCAAGTCTTGTTAATTGTGGTGTTAGCTGTATTTCTGCGAAGGTTTACTAGTAAATATCCCAGGATGACAGCTAACTTTACCTAAATTTCATGAAGTATCTATATTCTCATAGTTTTTCAGTAATTTTATTTGGATATTTATCAGTATAAAGAAGTACAAACTACTATTTAATCATTTACCAAGTTGGGTTTAATCAAATTTAGCCGACGCACTTCAATCTCAGAATCTTTTTTTTACAACTTTTTGAGCTTAAAAGGTTGTCATATATCAATATCATTAAGCAAAAGCTCATATTTATCTCTTTTTCTTTGTAATTTTTTTATAAAGTGTAAATATGAGTTGTTTTAGTGCCTAGATAAAGTTTATTTAAAGCCCATAAATCATGGCTATAATGAATACACTCAACAAAAATATTGAAGTAAAAAATTGCTTTTATGCTTACATTT
>NZ_JAAGOG010000440.1:0-1349 GCF_010747425.1 Nostoc sp. UIC 10630 | reverse complement strand
TCGTAGAATTTGGGCCCATCTATATTAATGATGTGTCCGTGACCCTTCCATTTTCCTTGGCTATTGTGTAGCCCCAACTCCCAGGCAACATCCTCTAAAGCCAAGTCGCGCAGTTGTTGGGTTTTCAATTCCAGCGATCGTACAATTTCTTCTAGCCGTTGTCGTTCCTTCTCGCTGGCCCTAGCCCGTTGCTCTGCCCGTTCTAGTCGCTCTTGCATGAAAGCGCGGTCAGCCAGTTGGTGGTTGATGGCGTGGAATTGGTGATCATTCTGAATCCGGGCAACGTAATTTGTAGCTGATTCAAAAGGTTCGGGTTCAAGTTTTTTATTCGACCAGACGTTGTTTAGTGGTTCGCTGTTAACGGCTTGGTAATATTCCTTTACTTTGGTGTGGGTTGCCTTACTGCCCTTGACCCCTCGTTCAATGCCCAAAGGAGCGAGTGCAGCAGCATAGCTATCTTGGAGTTTCGATAACTTAATGCTGGCAGCACGACCATTACCCCCAAACATTTCTTTGTGGCTTAACTGCTTGGTTTTCTCGTTGATCGGTACGACATAGGCATGAATGTGGGGAGTCGCTTCATCCAAATGCAATTCTGCCCTGACGCACTTATGACCATAGTTGTTGACTAGCCAACTGCGAGAAGCCTTAACAAAGTCCAACATTCGGGGATTATTCCATTCGCCGGCTTTTGATGGATTATCGGGGCGAAAATATTCTGGGGATGCCGAGAGAAAAATGTCGCTACACAGCACGGCATCCTTGCGCGGTTTGTGTAAAGTTGTGTTGGCTATCTTGTTTTTCACCAAAACTTCAAGCGGTGAATCATCCTCCATGCCAATCAGCCGGATATTTTTTTTAGTGGTGTCGGCATTTGGGGTATCTTGTAAACGGGCAGTATGCTTCTCGCTACCGCCAATGTTGCCGAAAGACTTGAGTTTTTCAACGCGCAGAATCGCTAAAGCCACCATTCTTTTTTCTCGGATTTTGCAGTTGTGCCAATGGGGTGCAAACTCCCCGCAGGGGCGAACGCAACTTCTGTGTTCTGAGCGGAGCGAAGAATGGGCGCAGCCCACCCGCAGGGCACGGAAGTGTAGTGAGTACACCACCAACATGGTACCCCGAAGCGAAATTCTCCGGCAACAGCACCCACTCCCGCTACTCGCGCGACCTCTTGGCACAATTCTGGAGCAACTCAGCACAAATATTGAGCAACTTGGCACAATTTGGTCAGCCGAAATCAGCATTTAGGGTCATGAACCGAGGTGAATCACGAGTGCCAGATTGTGCTAAATTGGTGCAATATCTGCACTTAGATAGTGCCATTCTGCTCTAAATCTGCACCAAAA
>NZ_JAAGOG010000029.1:0-54868 GCF_010747425.1 Nostoc sp. UIC 10630 | reverse complement strand
TATTTATTATATTTGAAACTTAAATTATATGTTTAAAGATTACTTTTAGTAAATCTCCTTGTGTAAAAGGTTTAGTTAAATAGCCTGATGCTTTGACCATCTTAGCTTTAGCTCTATCTATAAATCCTACTTTTTCTGACACCAGAATTACAGGTGTATTTTTAAAATGTGAGTGTTTACGCAGCAAAGAGCAGAGTTCATATCCGTCTAAATTAGGCATCAAAATATCCAACAAAATGATGTCGGGTTTTGTGTGAACAATCTGCATTAAAGCTTTTAAAGAATCGGTAACTCCCACAACACAAAAGGTTTGCTCATCTAAATAACTTTGAATAGTATTCAATACCGTAGGGCTGTCATCAATACAAAAGATGGTATAAATTTTTTTGTCTACAGGAGGTTCGGTAGTTCGCTGACCCCTATGTTCATTAGTATTAATAGAGTAGACTGGTGGTCTATAGCCGTTTGTTCTAAAAGAGTTTGATCTACTTTTGTTCTTAGATTTTAGCTCATTGATTTTGAACAATTCTGAGGGGTGTGATTGAGAAGTTGGCGAAGTCTGACAATCAGCAGCTTCTCTATGAGAGGCTACGCCAACGCTTTGGGGCGTTTGACATCGTTCAACCAGTAAGCGGAGATTAAGATGGCAAAACTTTGGCATGTCATCTAGAAAGCTTTCAGGAATAAATTCATAACTCCCCTCTTCTAAGTTCAAAAATGACTCCAGAACTTCTAGCGCCAACTGCTCTATCAGCATCGCCGCTTGAAAGGGACTGATATATTTCTGATTAACTAACCAACAAATAGCCAAATAATCTGGGTTCGGTATTGCCTGATTTTCAATCCCAGTTTCAAATATCGCCCGTAACTGTTCGTGAATTTCACGAGGGAGAGTCGAAATTTGCTGACTCAAACGTTGCAAATTTCTGTAAAGTGGCTCAAACATTTTCTCTGAGTAGCAGGCATAAATTAGTTTACCTTCATCTACATATATTGACCAAGAGCCTGATCTGCTAAACACCTGCAAACAACCAGTAACAGACTTACCAGTGATTTTTTTCAACAAAGATAAAGGCTGGAGCTTTTGAAAAAATCTGTATCTATTAATCGGAAGTGTCTTCATTGGGATAGCTCTGGAATAAAATTAACATTGCAGGCGAAATTAGTGAATTACCTTTTCGGAATTCACTGCGACTTTGTTGGAAGCACTATCAGATAAATATAGCGGTCACATTTGAGTTAGTACAGAGATTCCACACCCCCCAACTCTTAATTAACCAATCTCTGTTAAGCTAAAAAGCACGAATTACAACTAAACCAATCCATATTATTGCCCAATAGCAAAATGGCCCGACTGGTTGCCAGGATATAGTATTTCAAAAACTAGATTGGTTTTGTGTATCTTTTGCTAATCTAGCCAATCTAACAGTAACTCAAGTGCAACAGATAGACTATTGGCTCTCGCCCATCAGTCACAAAAGTATCATTGTTATCCGTATCTAGTAGCCTAAAATTGCAGATACTTTAGTTCTCTTAGAAAAGTCTTTTTTGCCCCTCATAGTTAAGTCTGGAGCAATCAAAATCTCCAGTGCTGTAGATGAAAAAGCCTTTCTATCAAGGCTTTTATGGATTAATTCAGCAATGAAGAGCAATATTTTGGTCGCCATAACTAAAGTTGTCTGGTACTTTTGCTAGAAGTTTATTCTTGAGGGAAACTTCATCAAGAGAAAGAGTATTATTAAAAACTAAGCATTCAAAAAGCCCAATGTCTTACTTAGGTCTTGAGCTTGTAGAGCAACTCTTAGTGTTGGGACTGGGCAAAACTACCAATTGCACAACAAGAATGGGAAACCTCCGACCAAGGATGAGTTAGCTGGCAATTGTCGCCATAATGGTGTGTAGTGAGATGCACAGGCGAGCAAACCAGCAGAAGGGAATCTCTTCATAAGTACTGGAAACGGGTTCTAATGATGTTGGGGGCAAAATATTCACCCGGCACAAATTGAAGTGACAAATTCAAGAACTTACAGCGAAATTCTTGATTAGTAGTACATACCTGCAAAATAGCTATTTCCTAGCTAGATGGTAGATAACAAGTAACGTACTCACTAAAATTTAGATTACTATAATTTTCAAAAAAAGTTAGAAGAAATATCTAAACTTCATGATAAATCAGTAAAGTAACCATGAAAACTAATTAATATTATCTTTTAGTATTTTTTTGCTCTAATATCCGGGAGGGCTAGAAATGTACAGTCAAAGATAATTGTGCTTGCTTATTTAATTACACTTAATAGATAATTGAATCATTTTATAATAGCAATTTAACCGAAGAATCTCAAGCTTTAAAAGTCACCAATATAAATATAGAATTGCCTGCGTAGGCGTAGCCGTCGTAAATATTGCATTCATTAACCCAGAAAGTATATGTAGCAAAAAGACGCAAAGAATTCCTTTGCGTCTTTGGTGTGAGATTTATAAGTAAATATTCTCACCGTTATAATTCTCCATCTACTTAAACTTGCTCGCGCCAGCACCAGCTTAAAAGTGTGCCACCAGCCACCAACTTAACTACTTCCAGTACCCAATAACTACCGTGTAATAAATTCATGGTTGATGGAATCGCTGCTGCTGCTTCAAATAGGTTTAGCTGAACTCCTATGGCGCACATTTGCGGAGTTAAGAAATAAGTGTCAAGCACAGCTATAGTTAGCAGCAGTCCAGATAAAATAATACTGCCAATGCGCCAGTGATATTGGGTTTTACCCAAAGCTAATGCTCCTGTCAGTACTACAGCAGCAGACAATAATTCCATCCGATTGAAGTTCCAAAAAATCGTATAGCCTGCTGTTGTAAAACCAGCTTGACTCATCATGCCAGAAAGATAAAGGCTAGGCATAATTACCCAGTCTAAAACTAAACTAGCACTGAGCCAAAAGCCCAAAGTCAATATTATAGCGGTTTGCCAAATTGGTCGTTTGAATTCAAGGCTAGAAATAGCAGTCATAAAATAATTGCGTGTGTTGTATTTCTTAGTTTCTAACTTCACCAGCAATTTGACAAGAAATATCAATTAACCTTTACAAAGCGACTTATCTTAATTGATTCTTAATCCAACCCCAAGATTTTTTAAACTTAATTGAGAAATATTAAGATATTTTAAAAAATAATTTAAATAGATTTTTTTTTAATAAATACTCAATTTTTCTTGAGTTTTCAGCCAAAAACTGGAAACTTAAGAAAGATGATAATTAGTGGTTCAATTGAACGAAGTCACTTATTTCTCTTGAAATGTCCAGACCCCTTCATCCCAATCTGACTCTGTTGGCGGTGATTGTAACCAATGCTGACAACGTAAAAGATGTAACATAGCAGCTTTATCTTGGTTGTCTGCTGCTAAAACTAGGGCAAATTCAGCCCTAGCACGGTTAAAATCGCGTTTGAGATAATACTCGCGTCCTTTATGATAATGCTCAATGACTTGCAATTTTTCGCTTTCAATCGGGTTGGAACGCAAACCGAGTAATTCATAGATGGCTACTGGCTCATTTCTGCCTTTGACACGAATGTAATCTAGTTCCCTAGCCCAAATATGATCTTGGCATGGTTTAAAAGTGTTATGGCTAATAATAATGTCGCAACCATACTGTTTACTAACACTTTCTAATCGAGAGCCAAGATTAACGCCATCACCAATGGCGGTAAATTCCATCCGTTTACTAGAGCCAATATTCCCACTAATCACAGTATCTGAGTTGATACCAATGCCGATTTTAATTCTGGGCTTATCATCTACATAGCGACGTTGATTAAATTCGTGCAGGCGAACGCGCATTTCTAAGGATGTTTGCACTGCCATCCAAGCGTGTTCTTCTAATGCGAGAGGAGAACCAAACACAGCCATAATCGCATCGCCGATGTATTTGTCAAGCGTGCCTTTATGTTTAAAGACTGCCTCCACCATTGATTCAAAATATTCATTGAGCATACTTACCACTTCTTCTGCTTCCAAGTTTTCCGTTAAAGTGGTGTAGCCGCGAATATCAGAAAATAAAATCGAAACTTCTTTGCGATCGCCTCCTAGTTTAGCATCATCTAATTTCAGCAGTTCTTCCGCTAATTCCTGGGTCATGTAGCGGTACATGGTACTTTTGAGCCGCTTTTCATCACTGATATCTTCCATCACCACCAGCGCCCCCCGGACTTGCTCGTTGTCGCTGGCATCGGCAATTGTGTTAATGGATAAATTAATACTGTGCTGCTCTGTACCAGTAGTTAAGAGTGTGCGATCGGGGTAATACTGCTGGCGACCTTTTAAGTCAACCGCATGTAAAGCATCTTGGTACCACTTGCTAAAGTCACCTTCTTTGATACCAATGACATCATTAACTAATTTACCTTCTAAACGGTCATCTATTCCCAGTCCTAGCAAACGTTGGGCGCTTTCATTAGCGGCGATAATTAAGCCAGTTTTATCAGTGGAAACCACTCCATTAGAAAGACTACGCAGAATATCTCGTTGCATTTGTTCTTGTTGCTTAACTGTGGCAAACAACTGGGCATTTTGCAGCGCAACTCCGGCTTGAATATTAAAAGCTTCCATGAATTCTTCATCGTTGCGGTCAAAGCTAGCTTGGAAGCAGTCGGGAGCTTTGGGCCAATCAGCTGGATTATAAGCGGGAAAATCACCAGTTTTCTTTTTATTTACGAGTTGGGTAACGCCAATCAGTTGTTGATCGGCGTTAAATACTGGCATACAAAGTAAGCTACAAGTGCGATAGCCATTTTGCTGATCGAGTTGTTTGGCTGTATCAGAATCAGGATCGTAGTATAAATCAAAGGCAATATTCAGTTTCTTGCCAGAAGCCGCTACTATACCAGCAAAGCCTTTGCCTACAGGGACTCGCAATTCTTTAGTTGAACCATCATCCTGAGTGATTTTCGTCCACAATTGATGACGTTCGTGGTCTATTAACCATAGTGTACTGCGATCGGCATTCATCAGTTCCTTGGCTTCATCCATCACCCGCTTCAGGGTGTCTTCTAAGTCGAGGCTGCTTTGAGAGAGAGACTTGATGGCCTTCATTAGCGCCGCCACTGCTCTTTGTTTTTGGGTGGCGACATAAAAAGAGCGCGACGATTCTAAAATTAGGCGAATCGAAGGGGCAAATTCTTGAAATAATTGTTCGTCACAAGAGAGAAAACCTTTGGTATCAACGCGCTCTGCAAGGGGAGCGGCGTGATTATTGCCTGATTTTAATTTATTCAGTAATTGTACTACCGCAACTAACTGTCCATGTTCATTTAACAGTGGTAAAGCCAGCATGGTGTAGGTGCGATAGCCAGTTCTTTTTTCTTGTTCTTGGGCAAAATGCGATCGCGGATCGTTATAAAAATCAAAAGGAATATTGATAACTTGTTTGAAAGTAGCGACTTCTCCAGCAATTCCTTTATCGGCGGGGATACGAATTTCTAAAGAGCGATCGCCTTCCCCCTCAGCTAAAATCGACCAGAGTTCTTGTTTTTCCTCATCCAATAAAAATATCGTTGTCCGGTCTGCTCCCAGTAATTCCCCGGTTTTCAAGGTAATCGAATGCAACATTTCTTGCAGAAGAGTTTCAAACCCCTGAGAATCCAGCATTGATAGGGTTTGATGGACAATCTGTAATTTTTGCTCGACATCCTGAACGACCTGCTTAAAAGTATCTTGAGTCAGGGGAGCAAGAAACGTAGAAAAATTTCCTTTCCTTGTGGCAAGAGCGCCCACAGGAGCAGAATTTGTTTGTAATTCGAGGTTTTCTTGGTTGTGAACACCAATAATCAAATCGGTGGTTTCCCCATAACTTCCTTGATACACTGACATAACTGGTATTTTATATAGCAGGATGAGATTTTAGATTTAAGAATGAGATGAAATTTATGTAAGTTGTGCTAAAAACAACAATGCCTTGATATTATCCATAGTTTAATCGCTTGTTTAGCTAGCGTCATCCTGTGAATAAGGGTGGAAATTGATTACTAACAGCCATATTTGACCAAAACCCTTTCCCACTGACGGATACAGATGATAAATAGAGGGTCAGACCCCTCTGATTTAACCGATGAAACAATGCTATCCGTATCTTTTAGTGAGCAGATCCAGACCTCTCTCCGAGATGCTACGCAAACAAAGTCGGGCTAGTACCGCAAGGCGGAAGTCAAAAGTCAAAATGAATACAGCGTAAGAGTTTCATTGATTTAGAATAGGTGGTTTATTTACGCCGTACTGTACTAGAGCCGCTGACTACAAACTTTTAATTAACGATCCGATCGCCTTTACCAATTCTTCTGGATCTACAGGTTTGGAAATATGCTGTTGAAATCCGACAGCGATCGCTTGCTGAGAATCCATCTCTCCAGCATAGGCAGTTAAAGCGATCGCGGGAATTGTCCCACCTTGCTCTGGTTTTAGACTCCTGATCTGTCGCATCAGCATATAACCATCCATTTCTGGCATCCCAATATCGCTAATAATCAAATTTAGCTGGGATTGACTCAGTGCAGTTAAAGCTGCAATGCCTGAAGCTACAGCTGTCACCGTTGCACCATATTGCTCCAGCATAAAAGGTAAAAATTCTCGCATATCTGCATCATCATCGACCACAAGAATCTTTAAGCCAGATAAAGGTAAAGATTGATCTGGCAGCAGTGAGGAGGTATTTATTTTATCTTTGATTCCTTTACTTTCATCCTGTAAACATGGAAGTTGGACGGTGAAAGTTGCTCCTTTTTCTTCACCCAGGCTTTCTACTTGCACAGTTCCCCCATGAAGTTCTACAAGATGCCGGACGATCGCTAATCCTAAACCTAAACCGCCAAATTTCCGGGTTGTGGCCCCATCTGCTTGACGGAAATAATCAAAGACGAATGGTAAGAACTCAGGTGCAATCCCTTTCCCTGTGTCAGTTACGCAGATTTGTACCTGTGAGCCAACCTGCCCTAATTTAATTTTTACCTGTCCTCCACTAGGAGTAAACTTAATGGCATTGGAAAGAATATTCCAAATGACTTGTTGTAATCGATTGCCATCACCTAAAACTGACCCGACACCAGATTCAAGAATTGTCTGAATCTCGATGGATTTAGCCTGTGCTGATAAACGCACTGTTTCGATCGCAGCTTCAATGACTGATACCAAATTAATGGGGCCGAAGTTGAGGTTAAGTTTACCCTGAAGGATGCGGGAAACATCAAGCAAATCTTCAATCAATTGGGTTTGTAACTTGGCGTTGCGCTCAATGGTTTCGAGGGCGCGATCGCTTGTTGCTTGGTCAAGTTTGCGACTCCGCATCAACTTTGTCCAACCCAGAATGGGGTTAAGCGGGGTTCTCAGTTCATGGGATAGCACGGCTAAAAATTCATCTTTGATGCGGTTTGCTGATTCCGCAGCGTTTCGAGCCGTTCGTTCGGCTTCGTAAAGGTGGGCACGAGCGATCGCTTGGGCGCATTGTTGAGCAACAGCCAAAAGAAACGCTCGATCTTCTCCACCAAGCTCTTGAAGTTGGGCAAATCCTAAAGTGATTCCTCCAACTGCCGAACCCTCAACCATCAAGGGAATAGAAATCCAGGCATCAATGTCATATTGAGCGTAAGCTTCAGCTAGATGAGGGTAACGAGCTATTCTATTTTGTCTCGATTCAGCCCAAGCAGGTTGTCCAGTCCGCACAGCTTCGGCTAAAGGCGAAGGTGAATCAATAGGAAAATGCCGCCAAGCCTCCACCAAATCTTGCTTATAGCCAACCGCACGCACAATTTCTAGTTCAGTCTTGTTTTCATTCAGTAAGACGACGAGGGCAGAACTGGCTTTTAAGGCAGCCATACTTTGCTCTACAATAACTTCAGATACTTGGGCTGGTGTCAGCGATTCTGAAAGGGCAGCTGTGATGGATTGGAGACGGGCAATGCGCTCTAGGGCTTGCTCTGCCGTTTTTTGTGCTTGCTGTGCTTCTTGGTAAAGGCGGGCATTATCAATGGCGATCGCTGCTCGATGGGCAATATCTTCAGCTAGCGACAAGTCAGCAGTGCTGTAAAGACGTTCTGATTCTGCTGTAAAAAAGGAAATTGCACCAAAAATTCTTTCACGTGCCATCAAGGGCAACATTATACAGGACTTTAAACCAATTTCACGTATAATCCTTAGATGTTCTGCATCTTGGATGCTTTTTGCTAATAGTGCATCTGAGATTTCAGTTACTATTTCAGGAATTCCTGTACGCAGTACTTTCGGCACACCTACTGGTTCATCCAACTTTCTCGGATAATGCTGATGAAGTTGCCAACCGAGTTTAACTTTCTCTGGATCTCGGTGAGCAACTGCTACCCGATTAATTGATTGGTTGTCTTGTAACAAATCAACGCTGCACCAATCGGCGAAGTAAGGCACAACTAAGCTTGCCACACTTGCTAGTGTGCTTTCGTAATCGAGAGAAGAAGCGAGGGTTGCACTGACTTGAGCCAAAAATGCTGCTCGTTGCTGATCTGCTTCTGCTTCCTGTCGCGCGGTTTGCTCTTGAATCAGTTGGATACGTTCGGCTTCAGCTTGTTTGCGATCTGTAATATCAAGCACAACACCACTCATGTGTGTGGCTTTACCTGCTTCGTTGAAAAAGGTTTTTCCTCGGCAGGCTAGGTAGCGGATACTGCTGTCATCCCAAATAATTCGATATTCTAAATCATGCTCTACGCCTTCGTTAATGGCTCGACTCAACGATTGAGCTAGCAATGGGCTATCATCTGGATGCAGACGAGCTAAAATGGCTTCAGAGGTTGCAACAAAAGTTTCAGGTGTTAACCCAAATAGTTGATAAATCTGCTCATCCCAGTCAAACAAATCATTGGTAATATCCCAACTCCAAACGCCAATTTTGCCAGATTTCAATGCCAGGTTAAGCTGTTCTTGGCTATTCTCTAAACCTTGATAAAGACGAGCATTTTCTAGAGAAATAGCAATTTGAACTGTCAAAATATCCAGTACGGAAAGTTTTTCCTGTGTAAAGGCGCTGGGGATAAGATTGTTTTCTAAATATAAAATACCAACTAATTTCGACTGACGCGCGATCGGTAAACAAAGTACTGATTTGGGTTGTTTTTGGATTACATACTCATCTCCAGAAAACATATTTTGCTCAGTAGCATTCTGCAAAATCACTGTTTCCTGAGTTCGCTGAACATAATTGAGCATTGATTGCGGAATAAATTTTGAAATTTCGCCATCAAATACGGGTCGAGAAACATTGAGTTTTTCAGCCTGGGAATTAACCTTAGCTTCTACTTCTATGACCATATTTTGCTCATTTTCAAGCAACAAATAACCGATTTCGGCCCCTGCTTGCTCGATGACAATTTGCATTAATGTCTTCAACAACCGCGAAAAAACAATTTCACTAGATATGCTTTGAGAGGCTTTAACTACTGATAAAAAGTCTAAATGCTCGCCTGTCGTAATAAATGTCCCGTTAGAAGTAAGCTGTTGTTGTGGCAATAACTGAGGATAGGATGCTTCGAGGTGCTTAACTTTCGCAGATGCCTCCCAGCGCAGATATGAATTTTTCGCTTCTTGTAAGTAAGTTTTGGCAATTAATTCAAACTCTCGCTCAAAGTAAAACTTAGCACCTAGCTCATTAGCCAAAGCTTCATATTGTACAAATCCCTGCTCACGGGCTGAAGTAATTGATTGCTCATACAAGCGCATTGCTTCCAAGTCTCTACCTTGAATTTGAGCTATTTCAGCAGCTACTAATTGAGACTTGTGTAAGAAGTTTTCAGGGCAGTGGTAAGCCCAATATTGCAATTGTTGCTGATGGGATTCTAGAGTTAGCAAAAACTGTTCTTGCTCTGGAAAAGATACTGTTGGATAAAGAGCTGTTAAAGTCAGTGAGTAATATAAAATATAATCTGTTTCAATGGGTAACGCCAGTGTCGCAACTGAAAATTTAGATAATTTTACTGCACAACTTAGTGCATCTGCATACTGTCCATAATTAAAAAAAATAATTAATTTGATAATATAATAGAAAATAATTCCACTGACAAAACCTGCATCTGTAATAATAGATAAAGCGTAGGATTCATCAAATTCATCATTACTTAGAGTCAAAGTTTGGTGAGTGAGTCCGCGCAGATTCATCAACAACATCTGCTGTAGTCTGATTGTCTGATAGACAGCCTCATGTTTAGACTGGCGGGCAAATGCAGTATATTTTTCTAGCGATTTGTATGTTTCTGCAAGTGGAAAACCTAACTGGATAATTTGCCACGAGCCTTGATAACCATTGTAGTTTGCCATCGTCACATCGCCTGCTTCCACACAACCGATAAATCCCTGCTCTAAAAATGGAATATCGGTAGCAATATGGTTACACCAAACGTTAATATGACTTCCATGAATATGTAGAACAACTCCTCTAAGTTTAAAGTCGTGAAACTTTTCATTCAATTGAATTGTCATCTCAGAAAATGCATAGCCTGTAGGAATATCATGGAAGATAGAAACCAACAACATGGCATACATACTGTAAGCAAAACAGGAATCTGCCGTATTCCCAAACTTGAGTGAGTAGTTAACTGCTTTAAGTACGACTAAAGGAAAGAGATGAGGTCTACCAAGATAAGTAGGCGGGCCCAAAGTTGTCAATAAACTAATTACTGTTTTAATATTGGGGTCTTCAATTACTAAAGCATTAATTAAATCAGAGACTTGTCTGTTATCTAAATTAGTTGATATCTGGTTTATTTCAATTGCGATCGCAGCTTGCACTTCCTCATCTGTATCAGGGAATGCCACCTCAAAAAGTTTTAAAGCTTTTAATCCTAATGTTAGCGCCTCTTCATATCTACCCGCGACTTGATAGAGTCTGATTTGCAGCATGTAAATATTAGATTTGTCTACATGAGATTCTGCTTTGAGCAATAGTAACTCAAATAATTCTTCCGCTTGTTCTAAATTCCCCGTTAAGAATTCACATTCAGCTAGTTCTCTAAATAAAGTAAATGTTTGTTCATATTGCTCTATCCAGGCATTTTCAGCTAAAAGATTCATGGCAACGCTAAAAAGTCTTTTAGCAGGAGTGTAGGCTGTAGATGCTTTTGCTTTCTTAGCAGCGATTAAATTCAATCTTACCAATTCATCTTTTTCTGTCTGTTCAATAATCAGATTAACCGCGAGATTTAGTTGATTGACTAAATCAAAAATTTGCTCATTTACTTGTTCCTGATTAGAATTTTTCAGCAAAAGCCGCCCAATCATCAGATGAACTACCGACTTGGATTCATCAGCAATTAAGGAGTATGCAGCTTGTTGAACTCGGTCATGATAAAAACGATAGTTTCTACAAGTAGTTTCATCTGACTCTATGAGGATAATTAATCCTCTTAAAATTGCTTCAACAAGGGCATTTGCTGTTTCTTGAATAGATTGTTCACCAACGATCGCTAAAACTTCTAGATCAAAGCGATTACCAATACAGGAAGCTAATTTAAGCACTTCTTGAGTTGCGGGTGGTAGCTTTTGCATCCGCCCAATCATCAAGCTGACAATATTATCTGTAATACCTTGGGCTTCAATCTGAGCTAGATCCCATTGCCAAATCCGATATTGGGGTTCAAAAATCAGCAAATTTTCTTGATGCAGTGTTTTCAGAAATTCATTGACAAAGAAAGGATTACCATCAGTTTTTTGGACAATCAATTGAGCAAGAGGTTCTACTCGTTCTGCTGAACTATGCAATGTATCAGCAATCAATTGATTCACATAAACAAGATTTAAGGGAGTAAGAACAATTTCAGTTTTTCTTACTCCCTGCTGGCAAATCTTCTCAATCATTAAACTAAATGGATGCACAACATCTACTTCATTATCTCGATAGGCTAAAATAAAGCAGAGATAATGGATACTAGACCCAGTAATGACGGTTTGAATTAAATTTAAAGTAGCGCTGTCTGCCCACTGCATATCATCTAAAAAAACAGTGAGGGGATGCTCCTTTTGCGAAAATATGCTGATAAAATTTTGAAATACTAAATTAAATCGATTTTGAGATTCAGCAGGTCCCAACTCTGGTATAGGTGGCTGTTCGCCAACGATTAATTCAACTTCTGGAATTACATCGGCAATTAATCTACCATTGTTTCCTAATACTGCTTGTATTCGCTTTTTCCAATTGGCAAGTTGCTCTTCTGGTTCAGTTAAAATTTGTCTAACAAGTGTTTGAAAAGCTTGAACAATCGTGGAGTAAGGAATATCTCGTTTGTACTGATCAAATTTACCAGAGATAAAAACTCCCCGTTCTCGCACAATCGGCTTATGAATCTCATTAACTAAAGAAGATTTACCAATTCCAGCATATCCAGAGACGAGGACAATTTCTGGTTTTCCTTCGCTAACAACTCGCTCAAATACTTGGAGAAGCTTGGCAAGTTCTTGTTCTCGCCCATATAATTTTTGGGGAATTTGAAAGCGCTCTGAAATATCTTGCTCACCTAAAACAAAGGATTTAATTTCTCCGGTTGTCTCCAATTGCTTTAAGCATTGTTCCAGATCAAATTGCAAACCTAAAGCGCTTTGATATCTCTGTTCTGCAACCTTCGACAACAATTTGATAATGATGTCACAGAGCATTTGGGGAATATCATAGTTGAGCTTTTTCGGAGATGGCGGAGATTGGGCAATATGACAATGCACCCACTCTAATGGGTCTTTGCCTTGAAATGGTAGCTGACCTGTCAGCATCTCATAAAAGGTGACTCCCAGTGAATACAAATCGCTACGATGGTCAATTCCTCGATTCATCCGCCCGGTTTGTTCAGGTGCAAGATAAGGTAAACTGCCTTCAATGCGACTGGAACTGCTAACTATTTGCTGCTGATATGGAATAAAAGCAGCAATTCCAAAATCGGCAATTTTAACCTGACTGGTATCGAGGTTAACTAAGATATTTTGTGGCTTAATATCCTTGTGGACAATGTTATGAGTGTGAATTTGTGCCAGTTTGCTGGTAATTTCAATAGCAATTTTTAAGAATGAAACAGGTTCTTGAAATTGGTCTAGCAACTGATCGAGCGATCGCGCCTCAAAATCCTCCATAATCAAATAAGGGATTCCCTGGTGCATCTCTAAGGCGTATACCTTGACTGCGGCAGCGATATTTAACCTTTGAGCGATCGCATACTCATGTTTGAGTTGTTCAATATTATTGGGTGTACACTGGTCTGGACGTAGCCCTTTGATAATTACCGGACACTGGTCTTTAACCTTGATCCCACGGTATATGACTGCTTTTACCCCTGCTTTTAACAAAGTGACAATTTTAAATCCGGGTAATGCAATCATCATGCTAAATGCTCCAGCCGTGCTTCTTCCGAGATAATTCGAGCTTAATTGTATTTTAGATACATTTCTTTGGGCAGATGAAATTTAGATGATATCAGCTTCAGACAATCACTTCTGCTGACTCTACAGACAAAAATAAGCTACAATTCAAGCAGAGTAAGCATTTCCCGCTCAGAAACTCCCCATGTTTGATAACCTGCAAACCCAAATTTACCAACTAGAACAATTTGCCAACAGCCTCGTTTCTAACCAACTGGCACACCTTAGCGTGGTCAGTGTTGGTATCATCTTTGGCGCTGGCTTGCTCACCAGTCTTACACCCTGTATGCTTTCTATGCTGCCAATTACCATTGGTTACATCGGCGGTTATGAAGCCAAAAACCGCTTGCAAGCAGCTGCCCAATCAACTTGGTTTGCTTTAGGATTAGCAACTACATTAGCCGGGATGGGGATCATAGCAGCTTTGGTAGGAAAAGTCTATGGACAAGTGGGAATTGGTTTGCCGATTATCGTCAGCATTATCGCCATACTCATGGGGCTGAACTTGCTAGAAGCACTACCTCTGCAATTTCCATCTTTGGGCGAAACGAATTGGATTTCGCAAGATTTACCTATAGGATTGCGTTCTTATTTACTAGGACTGACTTTCGGCTTAGTTGCATCTCCTTGTAGCACGCCTGTTTTAGCCAGTTTACTGGGTTGGATTGCCAATACTCAAGACTTAATTTTAGGCGCTGTTTTGCTACTTTCGTACACAGCCGGTTATGTAGCACCATTGATTTTGGCGGGTACTTTTACAGCTTCAATTAAAAAATTACTAGAATTGCGTCGCTGGTCTGGTTGGATTAACCCAGTTAGCGGGGCGCTGTTGGTAGGATTCGGTGTCTTTTCCTTAATTTCTCGGATTCCCCTTGGCAGTTTTTAATATCAATACCTTTGTTAGATTTTACACGTAATGACTTTAGAAGATTCAGCGTCCAAAGAATTAAAATGGTGGGCAATACCTGGCAAGTACTTACAGCAAGAGCTTTTGCCCGTACTGACTAACTTACGACTAGCGATCGCACTATTGCTATTGATTGCAATCTTTAGCTCCACCGGTACTGTAATTGAGCAAGGTCAGCCACCCGCATTTTATCAGGCTAACTACCCAGAACATCCAGCTTTATTTGGTTTCTTAACTTGGAAAGTAATTCAGGTAGTTGGCTTAGACCATGTATATCGTACTTGGTGGTTTCTGGCATTACTCATCTTATTTGGTACTAGCTTAACTGCTTGTTCTTTTACCCGTCAGTTACCAGCTTTAAAAGCCGCCCAGCGCTGGAAATATTACGAAGAACCACGGCAATTTCAAAAATTAGCTTTAAGTGCAGAACTAGATAATGGTTCTCTAAATTCTCTCAGCCAACTATTACAGAAACGCCGCTATAAAATTTTTCCAGATCAAGAAAAAGAAAATATCCTCTATGCCCGCAAAGGAATAGTCGGACGCATCGGCCCAATTATCGTTCATATTGGTATCGTAGCTATTCTAATAGGGGGAATTTGGGGGGCGATGACTGGGTTTATGGCACAAGAAATGATTGCCAGTGGCGATACATTTCAAGTGACAAATATTGTCGATGCTGGCCCGTTAGCCGCCCAAGTCTCAAAAGATTGGTCTGTGCGCGTCAATCGTTTTTGGATTGATTACACTCCATCTGGCGGCATCGATCAATTTTATTCCGATATGTCTGTCTTAAATCAGCAGGGAGAGGAAGTTGACCACAAGAAGATTTTTGTTAACGAGCCTCTGCGCTATCGAGGCATAACCTTCTACCAAACTGATT
Source organism: Nostoc sp. UIC 10630 (assembly GCF_010747425.1). Classification (NCBI taxonomy): domain Bacteria; kingdom Bacillati; phylum Cyanobacteriota; class Cyanophyceae; order Nostocales; family Nostocaceae; genus Nostoc; species Nostoc sp. UIC 10630. The sequence goes on along the minus strand of NZ_JAAGOG010000029.1, from coordinate 39,673 downwards.
GGGGAATTGCAGGTGTTCGCGTCCAATTTAACAACAGCCCGATTTTTCAATTACCAATGGCGCTATTGAACACCAAAGGACAAGGGCGCATTTGGGGTACGTGGGTTCCTACTAAACCGGATTTGAGTGAGGGTGTCTCTTTATTAGCCAAAGACTTGCAAGGGATGGTATTAATTTATGATCCTAAGGGTAAATTAGTTGATACCGTCCGCGCTGGAATGTCAACCGAAGTCAATGGCGTGAAGTTGAAAATTCTGGATGTTATTGGTAGCACTGGCTTACAAATTAAAGCCGATCCAGGCATACCAATTGTTTACTCAGGATTTGGTTTACTAATGTTGGGTGTGGTGATGAGTTACTTTTCTCATTCACAAATATGGGCATTGCAAAAAGGCGATCTCTTATATGTTGGTGGCAAAACTAACCGCGCCCAAGTTGCTTTTGAACAAGAGGTTTTAGAAATTTTAGATCGGCTTAGTTCAGAGCCAAAAATTGAGGAAAAAGAGACGGCTATTGAAGTTTAAATGCAAAGGTACGCATAGCATAACTGAAAACTTTGCGTACCTTTGCATTTCAAATTTATTTTCCTCGTTTTACAATTAATTACACCTACACAGCTACAGATTGGAAAATTATTAAGCATTGGAACTAAAGTTTTGTATATCTGCTCAACTTCAATCTAAACGACGGGTTTGCCTACTACCCGTAATTGCTATATTGTTGAGTATCGCTTCTTGTACTACCGATAATAAAAAAATCAATCATGTTTCTCTTGTTGGTGCTGGGGCAAGTTTTCCTGCGCCTTTGTATGAACGCTGGCTTTCAGATTACAACCAGCAAAATCCCAATGTGGAAATTAACTATCAAGCTATAGGAAGCAGCGCTGGAGTGCAACAGATGATTGAAGGTACTGTAGATTTTGCAGCTAGTGATGTGGGAATTACAAATGAACAAGCAGCTAAGATAAAAAGGGGAGTGATTGCTTTACCCATGACAGCTGGTTCCATAGTGCTAGCTTACAACCTCGCGCCCGCCCCCCAGTCACCTCCAGTCAATCTGCCAAATAGTTTAAAGCTATCACGCCAAGTTTATGTAGATATCTTTCTCGGAAAAATTACGAATTGGAATCATCCGAGAATAGCTGTAGCTAATCCAGGTGTAAATTTGCCCAATCTACCGATTCAGGTTGTACACCGCACTGATGGTAGTGGAACTACAAGTGTGTTGACGCAACATCTAAGTGCTATAAGTCCAGAATGGAACAGCAAAGTTGCAGCAGGTAAAGCTGTCGCATGGCCAGTGGGAATTGGTGGAAAGGGTAATGAAGGTGTTACTGCCTTAGTTCAACAAATCCCAGGAGCTATTGGCTATGTAGAATACGTCTACGCCAAACAAAATAAACTTCCTGTGGCTGCTTTGGAAAATAAATTTGGTAATTATATTACGCCGACACCAGAATCTGTAGCTCAAACTTTGGAGTCAGTGAAGTTACCCGCCGATAACTTGATTGCTTTTATCAACGATCCTACAGGTTCCCAGTCTTATCCCATCGTTACTTATAGCTGGGTTTTAACTTATCAGCAATATCCCAACCGAGTCAAAGGTGAAGCGCTAAAAAAATTTATTGATTGGGCTTTGATTGAGGGGCAAAAATCCAGTTTGGAACTCGGATATATTCCTTTATCTAAAAAAGTTGTGCTTCAAGTACAATCTGCTGCAAACAGAATTGCAAAATAACCAGTTTTTAATTTAGATCGTGTCCGTTTAATTAACCTGAGTAAAAATGTTCGTCTTGACTACAAACCAAAATTTGCGTTGCTGATTGCGGTATGAAAAATAATTTTGCGTAATTTCAGAATCGTTGTAGAGACGTTGCATTGCAACGTCTCTACATCCCCATTCAGCAATACCCAAAGTTTTTATGATGGGTATTTGTGATGACGCACTTCAACCACAGTATGTACATTGCCACGAGGCGTAAAATCTGCTTTCACAGTAGCTTCTAAAGGGTCACAAGCAGCGACAAAATCATCCAAAATTTGGTTGGCAGATTCTTCGTGGGAAATATAGCGATCGCGGTAACTGTTAATGTAAAGTTTAAGCGCCTTCAATTCTACTACCCGTTCATCAGGTATATATGTAACGTAAATTGTCGCAAAGTCGGGATAGCCGGAAAACGGACATTTACAAGTAAATTCCGGCAAAGTAATATTAATGTCATATCGTCTCCCCACACGCGGATTTGGAAAGGTAATTAATTTCCCTTCCGCAATATCGCGTTCACCATACTTCATTTCAGGGAATTTGTCAGTTGTCATTTGTCATTTGTCATTGGTTATTTTACTTATCTTTACGTTTTTTTATTAGTTTTGTACAGACAAAGATTTTTCGCGTCTCTACTCCCCCCTCAATACTCTTCCTTCTCCCAGTCTGGACAATTCTCATCTTCACAACCGTGGGGATGCATGGCACAAACTAACAAATTACCACTATAAACTTGACCGTGGTAATGAGTACAACCGATGCAGGCAGGATTTTTTTCAGCCGTAGGTTCAACTGAATAAGGAAAACCTGGATCTACATCTGCTACCATGTCTTCCAGTTCCCAGTAAGCCTCCAACATTGGTTCAGCTAAATCCTGTAAATACTGATCGACTTCAGTAACAATATTAGGGACTTGCTCAGTAATTTCTTCCGTAAGCTCAAAAAAAGCGTCAACCATTTCACTCATTCCCAGGAAGAAACGCTCTACTTCATCAGCCACTGTTTCAACGATTTCTGCTAAATCCTTTTGCCACTGTTCCATAAACTTGACACCTTTGCAGGCTATAAACAGGACGCTTTGTGTTATCTGGGTGGAAGCACTAGAATATACACTAGGCAATGTATCTTATCAAGTTTCTATATGAAGTGCCATGTCAAAGTGCCACTTATTGCCAGTTATATCGAGTAAAAAATACTTTTTATTAATCGCGTTGCAATCGTTTTAACTCGTTTTGCAGGTCTAGCACTTCTTGACGCAATTTATCCACATTTTCATCACTTGATCCCTCTTTCACCGTTGGTTCTTCATCTTCCTCTAAAATTTCAATGCGACGAGGTTCCGAAGGAGGTGTTTTCTCGGAGGTTTCAGCAGATGGTTGGGCTTGTTGGGCTTGCTTCATCATTTCTTCAACAAAGCGGCGGGCTTCTTCTGTGTTCATTTCGCCCTTTGCCACCATTTCATCTGCCAGTTTTTGGACTTGCGATCGCACTTGGGCTAATTTCCCCCCTGCTTTCTCACCTGCGTAAGAAGCTAATCCAACACCGAGGTAAAAAGCTTTTTGAACAATATCTCCAAAACCAGCCATTGTTGCTGACCGCTCCTAAAAATAGGGCGACCCGGAGACTACGCCTATTACAAGCCTCCCGTGTTGCTGCTACCTTCCGGTTCTGACAAGATTTGGGTGTTGCAATCGCATAGATCCAGGTCTTCTAAAAGCATAACATGAAAAACCAGTAAGTGTGTGTTATTCCATAACAATTCGCCATTCGTAAAGTTGATAGTTGACGCAGCCGTGTTTTACCAACGGGTCATCAGTGACAATTGCTTCTGCTTCCTCCTTAGAGGCTGCCTCAAACAGCAACATTCCGCCTCTTTGTTCTGCCCAATAGCCTGTTCGTGCTTTGTGTCCTTTAGCAATCAAGTCCTGGATGTAGGCTTTGTGGGCAGGTACATATTGGTCAAAGGTAGGTTTATCGACTTTCCCTTCTTCAATTTTGACAAACCACGGCATTTACTTGCGACCTCTCATAATAATTTTGGATTTTGGATTGGGAATAATCAAAGCTTCTGAGCGAATCAAGATATTTTTAGGAGTAGCCCTTTCAAGGTGACTCGTAAAATATCTTAATTTTTCTCAGCGCTGCGCCCGTTGCTACCCTGCGGGAACGCTAAGAGCGTAGCTTGCTTCGTACAAATCAGGGAACCGCAAGGGCGCACTGCGGTTTATGACAACATTACTGATAAAATTTCTAAAATGCGAGAACTTTACCCAGCGATCGAGCCTTACCGAGAAGGTAGTTTACAGGTTTCCGACTTACATACCATTCATTTTGAAGAGTCAGGAAACCCCCAAGGTCAACCCATCGTTTTGCTGCATGGTGGGCCTGGTGGTGGATGTCCACCTTTTTATCGGCAATATTTCCACCCAGAAAAATGGCGGATAGTGATGTTTGACCAGCGTGGTTGTGGTCAAAGTACGCCCCATGCTGAATTACGAGAAAATACCACTTGGGATTTAGTCAGTGATATCGAAAAACTGCGCCAACATTTAGGTATAGAAAAGTGGGCGGTTTTCGGTGGTAGTTGGGGTAGCACTTTATCATTAGCCTACAGCCAAACCCATCCTTCTCGCTGCACGGCATTAATTCTCCGTGGTATTTTTATGCTGAGGCAAAAAGAGTTGCGATGGTTTTATCAAGAGGGTGCTAGCTATATTTTTCCTGATGCTTGGGAAGCTTATATCGAACCAATTGCGATCGCAGAACGTGATGATATGATCGCAGCATATTACAAACGCTTGACCAGTCCCGATTTAGAAATTCAATTAGCAGCGGCGCGTGCTTGGTCAATTTGGGAAGCTAGTACCAGTAGACTTTTTTTAGACCCAGAACTCATGCAAAAGTTTGGTGAGAGCGAATTTGCTTCAGCTTTTGCACGTATTGAATGCCATTACTTTATGAATAAGGGCTTTCTTGAAACAGAAGATCAATTACTCTTAAATGTAGACCGTATCCGCCATATTCCGGCTGTAATTGTTCAAGGACGCTACGATGTAGTCTGCCCAATGATATCAGCTTGGGAATTACATCGAGCTTGGCCAGAAGCAGAATTTATAGTGGTTTCTGATGCCGGACATTCGATGAGTGAACCAGGAATTCGTAATGCTTTGATTAAAGCAACAGATAATATTTAATTAGGTTGAATACTGAGCTTGTAGAACGGAGAAGTTCGCCAAGAAAGGGGATGTAAGACCAAACCCACAACAAAGCAATCCCTTGTGAAATAGGAAACTTACACTATTATTACTTCGTCGCCGTTTTGGTATCAATGTTCTCACTTTCCAATCTCAACCTCTTTAATTCACATTAGGCGTAATTTACTAAAAAATCTAAAAATAGCATAAATTTGATTAGAGTGTCGCTGGTGTTAGTGGTAGAGCCGATTTGAATAGATTTAATGGTTTACAGCTAGGAGATTCTGGGCTTAGGGTCAAACAATTACAACAGCAATTAAAAGATATTGGATTATATACTGATGCCATTGATGGGAAGTTATCTGAGTCAGTTAAGAATGCAATTGTTAATTTTCAAACATCTAAGAAAATGCAAGCTGATGGAATTGTCGGTATAAAAACTTGGGTTGCTTTACTGTGGATTTAGAATGGATAAACTTACTCAATACATAGACCCATACTCACCATGAAATTGATGTAAACATAGGTGATACCTTACATCTAATATTTACTTATTTTGATTAGCAAGTACAGTTGTTTTAAATATTTAGCTACTTATTGAAAGTCGCTTATGTTGCTTCGATGGCTTCTCAATAAGTAGCTAGGTGTAAATAAATTAAAGTTTGTAGTAAGGACTTTAGTTCTAGTAAAACTTGCTATTAACGATGAATTGCTGACTACGAACCAGGCTTTTTGGCTTATTTAATTATGCTTATTTAGTATGTATTTCTATATATGACTAGTATCTTGAAATGCACAAAAATGAGATTTAACCTGGAAAAAACCTTTAAGAATTCGTTTGAGCGAACTAAACTTAACCCACCTGATAGCTGTAGTCACTTCTACCCACTGCCGTTTTCTTTTACTTGCTTCTGGATAATCTTCACTCAGCATCTCAACTGGTAACAAATACATCTTGACACGATAACTTTTGCCTCCTTTACGGTACTTGTAAGTGCCCAGTTCATTGGTGTCTACCTGCCCAATCACCCCTGCTTCTTCCCAAGCTTCTTTGGCTGCTGAAGCGGGCGGACTCATGCCATTAGGAATATCTCCTTTTGGAATCACCCAGTGTTGAAAGTTACGGGTCGTGATTAGCAAGATTTCAACTTTGCCATTGTTCACTCTATAAGGAATCACCCCAGATTGTTTAAACACTTTGCTGACTTTTCGACCCATGTAATTTACATCCTGTACGGTTTAGCTTTTTTGTATAATGGTTATTTCAAAAAGTCTAACGCTGATACCGGATAAGCTTTGGTTAAATTTAGGTTAGGATGAGGTTAAAAAAATTTTATTATCCATAAGAGTTAATTATTGAAAGTTTTTTATTAATTTCGTCATCTTGTTTGTGGGCAAGAATACATCAAACTATGTTAAGGAATATAAAATCAAGTAAATTGGCTCTTAGTAAGCGGCTTTAGCCCTGACTACAAACCTTTAATTATTCATGCCCACTTATTTAACTCTACCGCTTAGACTAGAGGCGGAGCCTTCTAGTTGCATTCCTAGTTAGAACTGGGAAGGAGATTATGAAGTTTTTAAAGGGGTGGGTTGAGGTTGATGTAGATGAAAAATGTTTTGTATACACCACGTTTTGCATCTATATAAGAATTGCAATATCTATGGTCTTAATATAAAGTCAACTCACGTAAAAAGTGTACTCCTGATGGCTGATTGACAAATGCAGCCCTCTTATAAACATCACATCTTCTGGTTTAATGCCAGAAGATATACCACCAATGTATTAACTTGACTTTTTCAGATTTTGGTAGATATACAGCGAAGATATTGCATTTAAATCTACTTCTTTCTGCTCATCTTGATTTTCATTAGTATTTTTAAATAGAACTGTAAACGCACCAGCACCTAACCTATCTTGAGGAAACATCCGATAACAAGGTATTGTAGTTAAATGCGACTGATATTTAGTTAAATTACTAATTTCCATCGCCTTAAACTGGGAAAAGCGTTCTAAAAACCATTCGCAAACTTGCTCATTTTCTTCGGGTGAATATGTGCAAGTCATATAAGCTAAATAGCCTTGTGGTGAAACAAGTTTAGCAGAGTTAGCTATAATTCGCTTTTGCCTATTTGCACTCTTGTTAATAGCAGTTGGGTGAAAACATCCGGGTGCTTTTTCACCTTTAGCAAGTAAAGATTGCCCAGTACAAGGAGCATCTACTATTACTAAGCTGCTAGAGTAGGGAAACATTTCGGCAAATATACTCGAATCTCTATTAACTACTGCACTAGGGCTAATCTGGCAACGTTTTAAATTAGAAATTAGCATTCCTAGACGTTTACCAATTACTTCATTACTGATGAGTAATTCAGGTTGCAAAGCTTTCCAAGCGAAGATACTTTTACCTCCTGGTGCGGCACACATATCAAAAACTAAATGCACTGACTGAGGAATTGCTAACAAAGTAGTAGCTGCAAATACTGAAGAGAAATCTAAACAATAGAAATATCCTTGTTGATGTAAAGGATGCTGACCGGGTTTTTCTCCCAAGCATAAACGGTCAGTAAATTGTGGTTGCCAATAGGTTGGTGTTTCCACTGCTAAAGCTGAAAAATCTGGCTTTTCTTTACACCAAAGAATACTGGGTGAAAAAGGCTGAGGATTCATTAAAGCCTCAATAAATTTTTCTTGTTCATCTAGATTAGTGAACAAACGCCGTGAGACTTTAAGTAATAAATTAGAAGGTTTTTCCATTTGGATATATAAATAATAAAATTTTTCACAAATCAGAGTAGAGATGCAATTGTGTGGAAATCAATATGAAAGATGACGCTTCTTAATTACGAATTAGGTTGTATCAAAATCCAAATCAAACTGTTACACAAGAACAATGTAATCAAGCCTTTTGGCTTCATACTCAAAATATAATGACCGCCATTCAGAACGCAATGGCCAAGCTACCCCACTGCACCGGAGAAGGTCATGTTCTTAGATAGTTTTCCGCAAAAGTTACGCAAAGAAGCACAACTATGGAGGGATGAAGGATTAATTAGTTCTTCGCTGTATGAGCAAATAGCAGAACGTTATCAATTTAAAAACCTGGAAGCTGCTGTACGCGATCGCAATAAAGCGATCGCGATCACTGTAGGCAGCATCCTTTTATGCCTAGGCATAATTACCTTTGTATCAGGAAACTGGCAGGGAGGTTCGCGGGAAGTCAAATTTATTCTGATGATGAGTTTGTTTTTTGCGATCGCAATCACCGGTTTTTACAATTGGATAACACCTGAAGGAAAGAAGCCACAAAAAAGTAAACGCTTACTGGGAGAAGGGTTGCTCATTTTAAGCGCCTTCATTTTCGGCGCAAATTTACTGCTGATGGCCCAGATGTTCAATATCGCCGGTTCAACTTCCCAACTTTTTCTCGCCTGGGGGTTGGGTGTTGTGGTGATGGCCTTCAGTTTGTCCATAAATTCTTTAGGAATTCTGTCAATTATCCTTGTGGAAATCGGGTATTGGACGGGATTAGAAGACTTATGGTACGCAACAGGAGAGTTAACTTGGTCGCGGTTAGTGGTGCAGCATTTGCCTTTGTTGGCATGGCTGGTGTTTGTCCCCTTAGCCTACTTCTGCCGATCGCGTTGGATTTTTGGTCTAGCAGCCTTTGTTTTCGCTAGTTCCCTACAAGCTAACCTTAATCCTCTGCCACTGCTGAATTATGCTGATATAGCGCCTTGGGTGGCATCTTTTGCTTTTGCACTCCCACCTGCATTATTCTGGAGTTATGATGATCTGCTGTTTCCAACCATAAATTACAGATTGTTTCAATCTCTGGCCCGTAATTTGGCGTTGGTTAGCTTTGGTGGTGTGTTTTATGTTCTGTCTTTTCGTTGGGTTTGGGAATCTCCAAATTATGGTTATAATCAGCCAACGAACTTGACAAACTTGTTCCAGTCTCTGCCGATCATCGATTTGGGGATTCTCAGTGGCTTGGCGGTATTGCAATGGTTATTTCTACTGCGTCAAAGAAATAATCCTCCGCGCCGCGAAGTGATTTTCACAACTGCTGTTATTGGTACTTTTCTTGCCTTTATTGCCATAGTACCTTTTTGGCATCAAACTATCAGTCGGATTGATGAACTTGGTGTTTTTATTTTCAATGTACTTCTAGCAACATTAGCATGGGGACTAATTCAAGAAGGATTGAAATTAAGCAACAGAAGTTCCTTTTGGGGCGGTATGCTGTTAGTGACACTGCAAATTATCAGTCGCGTGCAAGAGTACGACACCGACTTACTTTTCAAGTCTCTAGTCTTTATCTTGTGCGGTTCCGCTTTAATTAGCGCTGGACTCTGGTTTGAACGCCGTTTACCTGGTGGCTCTAGCTCTGCAAGTAAAAAATAGTACAAATTCAGCATGGGCTAAATGCCCCGCAACGCTAACAGAATTCAGGAATTTCCCCATCATCAACATCTCTATCTCTGTGCGTCAAAATTTTTAAAGTTTCTCTGCGTTAGTCCTAATCTCGTTACTTTTGACCTCCTCAATTCCTCTGCTTTTTAGGACTACGCTCATGACTAATAGTTCTTCTGAATCTAAAAATAAAACCTTGTCTCCCGAAGCCGAGTTCTCGAGTAAGGTGACTTTTCGGGATTACTTGATTGCTACTGAACAAAAATCGAATAAGCCCTTACCTTTTTGGCGGTTACTAGCTCCCCTGGCGCTACAAACAGGGTTAATTATGGCAGTACCAGCCCAAGCCGTTTATACAGATGTGACAGGTAAAACGGTGATTTTGCAAACCGTACCTGTAGACCCGAACAATGTACTAGACGGTAATACCTTAGCGCTAGATTACAACATATCCCGTACCTCAAATTTGAGTAGATTACCTGGTTGGCAAACAATTGTCAGCAAAGGTCGTGGAAGCGGCAGAAGATTGCCTGAAGGAACCAATATCTACGTGACTTTGCAAGAGCAACTATCCACTGGTAATGGTGTTCCTAGAGCTTGGAGACCATTACGAGTAAGTCGTGATCGCCCAACATCTCTAAGAGCCAATCAGGTAGCCTTAAAAGGTGTTTATCAGGATGGTTCCGTTAACTACGGCTTGGAAACTTATTACATTCCAGAAAACCAACGCCAGCAGATTAGCAACGATTTGCGAACCCAACGCGCCCGTAGAGGACAAGTACCCCCCATTGTGGTGAAAGCGAAAGTAGATCCACAGGGTAAAGCTGTTCCAGTTAGTATGTGGGTACGCGATCGCAACTATCGCTTTTAAGCTGTTAGGCAAAGCATGTAAACATGGAAGGTTTATTTCCAAAGTTCTGAGCGTCACCAGGCGACGCTCAGAATTTTCTGTTTGTCATTAGACTTTTCCGAAAACCCTTGTACAGATGTAGCATTGCTACGCCTCTACAAGGGTTTTGGATAAGACATAATTAATTGCTGGAGACACTGACTACTAAGCTAATCGTCATTTAAATTGCATCATTTTAATGGTAATAAAAGCTGCAAACCCTCTTGCCCCCTGCCACCCTGCGATCTCAAGGTGCCAATTAAATGCTTAACAGCTTACTAAGGCACAATCAGCACTGGGCAAGGGGAAAGGTTAATCACGCGAGTTGTCACACTATCATCCGCTCCCTCTTCAGTCAAGCCTAGCCCCCGGCAGCCCATAATAATTAAATCAGCCCCAATTTCATCAGCGACATCGCAGATAGTAAAAGCTGGTTTACCTTGCCTTTCCAGAATTTCGGATTGAATTCCTTGCCCTGAAAATAAAGATTGGGCATTTTCTAGCAGTTTTGCAACTACTTCTGGTGACACCATCGGATCTGCGCTAGGCGCATCCGGAGCATCTGGAGGCGGTTCTTCTACCACAGACAGCAGCACCAAGCGACTGCTGTACTTTTTGACTACGTTGGTAACAACATCAGCAGCTTCCCGCGTTTCCCGGCTTTGATCGATAGGAAATAGTACTGTCTTAAATATCTCTGTCACTTGGGTACCCCTGACTCCGGTAAAATCTTGATGGTTCTACTTTCAAAACAATAACAAAAAGGCAATCAGGAGAGTTTGGTGTGTCCAAAAAAAGTTTAGCAAGTTTATCTTCAGCTGATATATCTGGGAAACGTGCCTTAGTGCGGGTTGACTTTAATGTGCCTGTGGACGATCAAGGCAAGATTACCGACGATACTCGCATTCGTGCCGCTCTACCAACCATCCAAGATTTAACGCAGAAGGGTGCTAAAGTCATTCTCGCAAGTCATTTTGGCCGTCCCAAGGGTGTGGATGACAAATTACGCCTAACTCCCGTTGCCAAGCGTCTCTCTGAGTTACTAGGGCAAGAAGTCATTAAAACTGATGACTCTATTGGCGATGAAGTTGCAGCGAAAGTTGCCGCTTTGCAAAATGGCCAAGTGCTATTACTAGAAAATGTCCGTTTTTATCCAGAAGAAGAGAAAAACGACCCAGAATTTGCCAAAAAATTGGCAGCTAATGCTGATTTTTATGTAAATGATGCTTTTGGTACTGCACACCGCGCCCATGCTTCTACTGAAGGTGTGACTAAATTCCTCAGCCCTTCTGTAGCTGGATATTTGGTTGAGAAGGAATTGCAATATCTGCAAAACGCTATTGAAAATCCCCAACGTCCTTTGGCGGCAATTATTGGCGGTTCCAAAGTTTCCAGCAAAATTGGTGTAATTGAAACCCTGCTGGAGAAGTGCGACAAGCTGATTATTGGCGGTGGGATGATTTTCACCTTCTACAAAGCCCGTGGTTTGAGTGTTGGTAAGTCGTTGGTAGAAGAAGACAAGCTAGAACTAGCGAAGTCTTTGGAAGCTAAGGCTAAAGAACGGGGTGTTGCTTTATTGCTACCCACAGATGTGGTATTGGCAGATAACTTTGCCCCTGATGCCAATTCTCAAACCGTTAGCATTGAGAATATCCCCGATGGTTGGATGGGTTTGGATATTGGGCCAGACTCGGTGAAGTTTTTCCAAGAAGCCCTTGCAGATACCAAAACGGTAATTTGGAACGGGCCAATGGGTGTATTTGAGTTTGATAAGTTTGCGGCAGGTACGGAAGCGATCGCTCATACTCTCGCTGAAATTGGTAAAACTGGTACAACCACCATCATTGGTGGTGGTGACTCAGTAGCGGCTGTGGAAAAGGTTGGTTTAGCAGACCAAATGAGCCATATTTCCACCGGCGGCGGCGCTAGCTTGGAGTTACTTGAAGGCAAAGTATTGCCTGGAATTGCAGCTTTAGATGATGCGTAAGTAGGAAATGGGGAATGGGGAATGGGGAACGGGAAATAAGATTAAAAATACTATTTTCCAATCCCAATGCCCAATCCCCAATGCCCAATCCCCAATGCCCAATCCCCAATGCCCAATCCTCAGTACCCAATCCCCAATCCCTAAATATGGAAACTAAATGGCTGGAGTGGGCGCAAAAGTTACAAGCGATCGCTCAAAATGGTCTAACCTATTCTGAAGGGCCTTTTGATATTGAACGCTATAAACAATTACGAGCGATCGCCACAGAAATCATGGCGACTTACTCGAACGTAGAACACAGCTATGTCCTCGATTTATTTGGCCGTGAAGTCGGATATGCAACTCCCAAAGTTGACGTGCGGGCAGCTATTTTTTACGAAAATACTATATTGTTAGTCAAAGAAAAAGCAGACGGTTGTTGGAGTTTACCTGGTGGATGGGCTGATGTTGGCGAGTCACCCAGTGAAGTAGTTGTTAAAGAAGTATATGAAGAATCTGGATATCAAGCACGCGCTATTAAATTACTAGCAGTTTATGATAGAAACAAACAGGGACATCCACCGTTGCCTTTTTATGTCTATAAGCTGTTTTTTAAATGTGAACTTATCGGTGGTTCTCCATCATCAAGTATTGAAACTGAAGATGTAGGTTTTTTCTCTGAAGATGCTTTACCAGAACTTTCTCTGGGACGTGTGACACCAGTGCAAATCACGCGGCTTTTTCAACATTATCGCCAACCAGATTTACCGACAGATTTTGATTAACCAATTTGACACGGTTACTTTTAAGGAAATATTGCTAACTGGGTTTCTGGGTCAAAAAAGTGAATTTTCTCTGGAGTTAGAGATAACCATAGTTGCTCACCAGGTTGTACAAGACGGTCTGGTGGGATTCGCACTTGTAGGGAATTGGCTGTAGTGGCAGGCTGAGAACCCGGTTCAGCAATCTTAACAGCGAGAAAGGAATCATTACCGAGATTCTCTACCAAATCTACTTGCACTGGTAGATTTTTGGTAGCAGGCATACTCAAGTTCAAGTGTTCTGGGCGAATGCCTAAAATTAGAGTTTTCCCATCATATTTTTGTAAAGCTTTTCCCCAAACTTCTGGCAGGGTGAAACGCAACTGGGAATGCGTAATCAACTGTGGGGCATGGAATTCTACAGGAATAAAATTCATCGGTGGTGAACCAATAAATTCTGCTACAAAAAGATTGGCAGGGCGATTGTAAAGTTCTAGGGGAGAAGCAACTTGTTGAATTTTACCCTCAGACATAATCGCAATGCGATCGCCCATTGTCATCGCTTCTGTTTGATCGTGGGTAACGTAAATTGTTGTTGTCCCCAGTTGGCGCTGCAATTTCACAATTTGGGCGCGGGTTTCTGCCCGCAATTTGGCATCTAAGTTAGAAAGCGGTTCATCCATTAAAAACACTTGGGGGTCACGCGCGATCGCTCTTCCCAGTGCAACTCGTTGTCTTTGTCCCCCAGATAGCTGTTTGGGTAAGCGATTTAGCAATGTTTCGATTTGTAACAGTTGGGCAACACTACGCACCTGCTGATCTACCGCCCGTTCTTTCTCAGAAGTGTAGCGCAATCCTTTAGGTAACTTTCTTGTCGCCCCCACGAAGAGATTTTCTGCCCACTTCCGAATATAGGGGGTATTTTCTCCTTTGCTCCCCCGGTTACTGAGCGTAGTCGTTGGCGCAGCCTCTCGTAGAGAAGTATGCTCCTCGTCTCCCCTGCTTCCCCTACGGCGCAGTCCAAAAGCGATGTTGTCATACACCGTCATGTGGGGATAGAGGGCGTAATTTTGAAACACCATTGCGATGTCGCGTTCTTTGGGTGGTAGGTCATTGATTAAGCGATCGCCTACCCAGATATTACCGCCAGTCATCGTTTCTAACCCAGCGATTAACCGCAGCAAGGTGCTTTTCCCACAACCAGAAGGGCCTACCAGCACCATAAACTCGCCATCTGCGATCGTCAGGTTAATCCGTCGCAAGACGTTAACACTTCCCGCACGTTCTTGCGCTGCATCAGTTTTCTCCCCAGGCGTGGGAGAAGATTGGTTTTGTGAGGTAACACCTTCGTCTTTACGTGAGGAAAAACTTTTATAAACGTTTTCTAAAATAACTTGGGACACAACTAATTTGGGGATTGGGCATGGGGCATTGGGCATTGGACAAATGACTAATGACCAATGACGGTTTAGCGCCCATCATAATACACCTTCTATGTAAATACGAAAAGTAAAAAAAACAGCTTGCACAATCAAAAGCAAACTATCCTAAATTTTAGGGCTATCAGAAGGTGTTGTTATGACTACCGATGTACCTAAAAATCTTTCTCAAGACCCAAGCGTTAACCCTATCCATGACATTGTAGATGTACAAACCACAGATTGTTGCATTGTGGGTGGGGGCCCAGCCGGAGCAGTTTTGGCGCTGTTGTTAGCGCGTCAAGGCATTTCGGTGATGCTACTGGAAGCACACAAAGACTTCGATCGCGATTTTCGCGGTGATACGATTCATCCGTCGGTGATGGAAATTATGGAAGAATTGGGACTTAGCGATCGCTTGCTAGAACTCCCCCATGCCAAAATGCGCCAAATTAGGTTTAAAACTCCAGAAGATACTGTCACTTTGGCAGATTTTAGTCACCTAAAAACCCACTACCCCTACATTACGATGCTTCCCCAGGTGAAATTCCTGGAGTTTATCACTCAAGAAACACAAAAATATCCTAGTTTCCATCTGGTAATGGGTGCGAATGTGCAAGAATTAATTGCTGAAAATGGCGTAATTCAAGGTGTCCGCTATCGGGGAGGCGGTGGTTGGCATGAAATCCGGGCAATACTTACAGTTGGTGCAGACGGTCGCCACTCACGTTTACGCCACCTGGGTGAGTTTGAATCCATCGAAACCTCGCCGCCAATGGATGTCCTCTGGTTTCGCCTACCGCGCCAGCCAGAAGACCCAGAGGGGGGAATGGGGCGCTTTGGTCAAGGTAAAATCATCGCCATGCTTGACCGTGGTGATGAGTGGCAAGTTGCTTATGTCATCCCCAAGGGAGGCTATCAAAAACTGCGGACTGAGGGTTTGGAGGAATTAAAAAAATCTGTTGTGGAAGTAGTGCCAGAATTCCAGCAACGCATCCAAAATTTACATGACTGGTCACAAATAGCTTTTCTCTCAGTCGAGTCCAGCCGCGTTAAACGCTGGTATCGTCCAGGACTGTTACTCCTTGGTGATGCTGCTCATATAATGTCCCCAGTGGGTGGAGTTGGGATTAACTACGCGATTCAAGATGCTGTCGTCGCCGCGAATGTACTCAGCAAACCGCTCAAAAACGGACAAGTACAACTTAGCGACCTAGCAAAAGTACAGCGTCAACGCGAGTTGCCCACACGTATCATTCAGGCGTTTCAAACTTTTATCCAGAAACGGGTATTTGCGCCAGTTCTCACCTCAAATCGCACCTTTGTACCACCTGGGTTTTTGCGCTTACCCATCTTGCGCGACCTACCAGCCAGGTTGATCGCCTTCGGTGTTTTCCCCTCTCACGTCAAGACTTAATTTTTGCCAATAATTTTTCTCTTTCTTCAACTAGTGGTACAATTATACTACTCAATGCAGAATTGAATGCTCAATTTAGTCAAGCGAGGGTGGCGGACGGCATACTTAATGCTGTTCAAAGCGATCGCTTGGCTTTTATGCTAGAAAGGACTAAAAACTCAGGCATTATTAAAAAATGCAAACAATTAAACATATCTAGATATTAATTGGCGCTACATAGAAAAACCCCAACTTTTTCAATCAGTACTTTTTGCAGTCAGGAGTAATTTTAATGAACAGTTGCGTTTTGATGGCGGAAATTATTAACGAGCCGCAACTCCGCTATACAGCCGATAATTTGGGAGTTACGGAAATGCTGGTGCAGTTTCCCAATTCCCTGAAACCAGAAGACCCGCCAGCCACCCTGAAAGTTGTCGGTTGGGGGAATTTAGCGACAGAAATTCAACAAAACTACCACCAAGGCGATCGCGTCATCTTGGTAGGGCGTTTAGGCATGAATACTGTTCCGATGGAAGGTTTTAAAGAAAAACGCGCTGAATTGACAGTGCAACAAATTCAACCTGTTGGAGGTAGTTTTAATACCGATCCATTGCCTTCAGCAACCGCAACTCCATCATTCACTGAAACTGCTCCACGACAACCATCAGCATCTCGTCCTCCCCAGAAAGAAGTTAACACTTACGAGTCACCACGTCCAGCGCCTACTCCGGCTGCAAATCCTGTTGGCGTTGCTCCCCAAGCGACAAGTTACGAACCCGTACCCCAATCTACAAATTATGAGCGAACCACTTATCCAGCAGTGAAAGCGGAAGAACCAGATCCAGATGATATTCCCTTCTAAAGTTGTTAGTTGAGCGTGTATTCAATTTGCTAACTAACATCACAATTAGATAATTTCTACAAATAGCCATCCTTTAGGATGTGCTATTTTTTGTCTGTGTTGACACTTTTCGTCTTGTCGTGAGAAATGGCTTTAGCTATCGAACAGTTAGAGATAGAGAATTTTAATCTCTAAATCCCAAGCTTCAGCCTCTATTTTACATTTTAATAGACTTCATCATGGCTACCAATATCAATCAATAAAATAACCATTTATAACAACTTCTCATCCTCAGAGAAATTAAAGATAATTCTACAATCATAAGCAACAGAACAAGACCACAAACCCGCTAAATTTCCTGTTAGCTTATGAGACTTCAAAGACGGTGTAAATGGATCATCTGCCAAAAGCCTTAAGACATTAACAATTTGATTCTTTAATTGTGGGTTTTTCTTTATAATCTTCCTAAAAGATCGCTTAAATCCACTACTCCAGACAACTTCCATCATCATCTCCGAGTAAATCAGCGATCAAATCATCAACGCTTCCTCTCTTTGCTGTCTCATTCTTAAAAGCCTGCATTACTTCCTGAGCATTAGCCAAAATTTCAACCCGCCGATTCTCAATTCGTTGCTGGCGAAGAAACTCAAATAAATACTCTCGATCTTCTGTGGGCAAACTTTCAATAGAATTAATAATTTCTTGTAAAGTCATCATAGAACCTCCTAATCAAGTAAATCCTACCTTTACTGACTCTATTTTAATCTCTAAATCCAAAGCCTCAGCTTCTTACATTTGGTAAATTTTGGCAAGAATATGATACGATCTAGCCGCAGTAAGGGCAAATGTTTCTGAAAAGTAGAAGCAGAGATTAGGGTAGGCGTAGCCGCCGCAGGCATCGCAGGGCAATCATCACTAAACTCATGAGCCGATCGCAATTTGCAGAAGTCACAAGCAGTTCTATATCGCAAATGCGTGTATATTGTGGAAGTATGTGATAAAACTGCTAAAAAGTGTAAAAACCATATTTACTTAGCATATACATCAAGACTATTGTTAAAATCGAATAATTTTAAGTTGATATTTCTACCCAACTCCTATGAGAGAAACTGTCCTAGAGGTTCGCAATCTCCAAGTTGAATTTCCCGGTGATGGCAATACTGTCAGAGCTTTGGATGGTATTTCCTTTGGACTGCATCGAGGTGAAACTCTAGGAATAGTAGGAGAATCGGGGAGTGGTAAATCAGTGACAGCCCTAGCTGTGATGGGTTTGTTGCAAACTCCCGGTATAGTTACTGGCGGTGAAATCTGGTTTCGTCCGCAGGAGAATGCCAACCCCATCGATTTGGTAAAATTGCCTCCTGAGCAAATGCAGTTACACCGGGGTGGCGACATCGCCATGATTTTTCAAGAACCGATGAGTTCGCTGAATCCGGTTTATGACATTGGGTTTCAGCTAACAGAAGCGATTATGCGGCATCAAAAGGTGTCAGCAGCCCAAGCACGACAAATTGCGATCGCAGGTCTACAAGAGGTTAAACTTTTACCTAACGATGAGGAAATACAACAGCAGTATATCGAAACTTGGCATCAAACCAATGCCAATTCACCCAAACCAGAACCATCAAAGTTGGCCCAGTTGGTTAAAGAACACAAAGAAGCCATGCTGGAACGCTACCCTCATGAACTTTCTGGGGGTCAGCTGCAACGGGTAATGATTGCAATGGCAATTTCTTGCAACCCATTAATCTTAATTGCCGATGAACCAACCACAGCTTTGGATGTGACGGTGCAAGCTACAATTTTGGATTTGTTGCGAGAATTGCAGCAAAGCCGTGACATGGCAATGATTTTCATCACCCACGATTTGGGGCTAATTTCGGAAATTGCTGACCAAGTAGCGGTGATGTATAAAGGTAAAGTTGTCGAATCTGGTCTTTCCGATCAAATTTTCAGCAGTCCTCAGCATCCATATACTAAAGGTTTGATCGCTTGTCGCCCCACACTCAACCGCCGTCCCCAAAAATTACTCACTGTTTCTGACTACATGAGTGCAGAGGAGACAGCAACGGGACAAGTAGTAATTCAGGCGAAAGAACCTGCACTACCTATAGAAGTCACCAACGAAGAGATTGCTGAAAGATTGGCAAACTTCAATGAAAAGGAACCCCTGCTGCAAATCCGCAACCTGAAAGTTGGTTTTCCAGTGCGCGGGGTGTTTGGTGGGACAAAACGCTACAATATGGCGGTCAATGGAGTTTCCTTTGATGTCAAGCCAGGAGAAACACTAGGTTTGGTGGGAGAATCTGGTTGTGGTAAAACCACCCTTGGTAGAACCTTGCTGCGCTTAATTGAACCGATGAGTGGGCAGATTATCTTTGAGAAACAAGATATTACTAACCTCAAAGGAGAACCATTGCAAAAATTGCGGCGGGAAATGCAAATAGTCTTCCAAAATCCTTTTAGTTCCCTCGATCCACGGATGAAGATTGGGGACGCAGTTATGGAACCTTTGTTAATTCACGCTGTTGGGAAGACAAAGCAACAACGACGGCAGCGAGTAACCGAACTCTTAGAACGGGTAGGGTTGAGTGCAGATGCGATGAACCGCTATCCTCATCAATTTTCTGGCGGTCAACGTCAACGAATTTGCATAGCCCGTTCTTTGGCATTGAATCCTAAGTTTATCATCTGCGATGAATCAGTTTCAGCACTGGATGTTTCAGTACAAGCGCAGGTATTAAATCTTCTCAAAGAATTACAGTCAGATTTTCAGCTTACTTATATCTTTATTTCTCACGATTTAAGTGTAGTGAAATTTATGAGCGATCGCATTTTAGTCATGAATCGCGGTCAAATTGTTGAAGAAGGCACAGCCGAAAGCATTTACCAAGAACCCAAAGAGGAATACACGCAAAAATTAATTGCTGCAATTCCTACTGGTAGTGCTGAACGGGTGCGAAGTCGGCATCTAAGGGCTTTATAGAAAGGGCGGTTAGAAACCGCGTCTACACAGACAAAACCCACCTCCGTGGGTTATAAAATTATTTTTCAACAGATATTTTTGCAAACAAAGTTAATTACATCTGCAAGTCCAGACTGAGTTTTTAAATTAGTAAAAATAAAAGGTTTATCGCCGCGCATTTTTTTAGCATCTCGTTCCATCACACTTAAATCTGCACCAACATAAGGCGCTAAATCAGTTTTGTTAATCACCAACAAATCAGACTTGGTAATGCCTGGTCCGCCTTTGCGGGGAATTTTATCACCAGCCGCAACGTCGATTACATAAATCGTTAAATCCACCAATTCGGGACTAAAAGTAGCAGCTAAGTTATCGCCACCACTTTCCAAAAATACCAAATCCAAATCGATAAAACGTTCTTCTAACTGTTCAATTGCCGCCAAATTCATGGAAGCATCTTCGCGGATGGCAGTGTGAGGACAACCGCCAGTTTCTACACCCAAAATGCGATCGCTTGCCAACGCCTGAGAACGCACTAAAAACAGAGCATCCTCCTGAGTATAAATATCATTCGTCACCACCGCAATCTGATACTGTTCACGTAATCCCTTACACAAAGCATCCACCAAAGCCGTCTTCCCCGAACCCACTGGCCCAGCAACTCCCACTCTAAATGCGTTTATTGCCATTTGTCATTTGTCCTTTGTAATAATTACGAATTACGAATTACGAATTACGAATTATTTTGACTAACTCCTAAACAACCTTGTATACTGCGTCTCATGCTGCATACTCGCCAGCGACAAACCCCAACTACAACAAGCGAGTTCATCATCTTCCAACGCGAGAATTTCTAATGTCGCAGTGCTAAATAATGGTTGCAAATCTAGCAATAACTGTTGTCCTGCTGTTTGGCCAAGGGGAATGAGTTTCACGCCAGCAGTAATCAAATTACTTGCCCAACTATGCAGATATCCGAGTAATGCAGCTTGGATGCTAATTTGCCAATGGGCAACGGCAATACCAAAAGCGATCGCATAATTGCAAGGATTACCCACAGCATTGGCAATAGGTATAATCTGCGGTTCTAGTTTACCAAGTAATTGGATCAGCGATCGCCCCATCTGCCAACTAGAGGCGCGTAATTCTTCTGTTTCTCTAGCTGCGGATAACCAGAGATTCCAACGGCATAGCGACTCTACATCACCTACTTTTGCAGCTTGCTGCGATCGTACCATCACCGCCGCCTCTAGACGAATTGCCCCGTAGAGCAACTCTGCTTTTAACCAATCTTTGAGATTTGTCTGGTTAGCGATCGTACCATTTTCCACCAGCATTTCCAAACCTTCAGAATAGCTATATGCTCCCACAGGCAAAGCGGGGCTAGCCAACTGTAAAATACTCAAAAGATGGCTATCAGTGAGCATGATGGTGTCGTCCATAAGCTCCTAATTCTGGCTGAAACGGTAAAATTTCTTCTTGAACTTCTAACCCCAGTTGTTCCAACATCGCGCGTAAAACCGAATCTGAGGACAAGCGTAAATAAGTTGGAGTAATTTCTACAGGTACATGGCGATTTCCTAGATGATATGCTGCGCGTAATAATAATAGTGATGTTTGGGCAAAGGCAGTCAGCACTAATTCTGGTTTAGCAGTAATTCTGATTAAACTACTATGGGTTTCTTCTTGCAGAATATCGCCATCGTGTAAGACAGTTCCTCTGGGTAAATGTAAAAACACAACCTTACCATCTCCCGTTTCAAAGCGATGACGGCTGCGGGTGCGTTCTTCTGCTGTCAGCGCCAGAGTAAAAGTAACCGCAGTATCGCCATTAGGTGGTTTGAGTTGGGTAAACATCAGCATACAGAGTTTCGCCTGAACTTTTGCTTTTCATTATGGTCCTAATTTAAATACCATAACTGCCTTGTCCAAAGGAAAGATAAAATTAAGCAAAGAAGGCAGCAAGCCAAACGGGGACAATCATGAACCAAGCCATTGAGGGAGTACGCTGGACAATTCACGATTTAGAGGTTCTACCCGAAAATGAGTGGACGCGCTATGAAATTATTAATGGAGAACTCTTTGTGACTCGCACTCCTCACCGCCGTCATCAACAAGTTTGTGTAAAAATTGCTCGACAACTCGATGTTTGGTCAGATTCGAGTGGTTTAGGAGAAACAATTGTGGCTCCAGGAGTGATTTTTTCACAAGCAGATAGCGTTATACCGGATGTAGTTTGGGTAAGTCGAGAACGACTGGTGCAAATTGAAGATGAAGCGGGACATTTGACAGGCGCACCAGAGTTAGTTGTAGAGGTTTTATCCCCTGGTAAACAAAACGAGCTTCGAGACAAGGAAGCAAAACTGAAACTTTATTCAGTGCAAGGCGTGCGTGAGTATTGGATTGTCGATCGCTTCACGAAACAAGTTGAAGTTTATCGTCGAGAAAAAGCACAGTTGGTTTTAGTTGCTACTTTGTTAGGCGATGATGAAATCACATCGCCACTGTTACCGGGATTTTGTTGTTCTATCGGTTTATTTTTTCCTGAATAATCGCAGATTCCATAATATTTATGGAAATCTAACCGCTAGATACAGATGCCAATATTGATTCCAAAATTGATGATATTGAACCTGAAAGTTTACAGAAAAAGTTGATAGCTGCAACGACAAATGCAAAAAATACAATAATCATAGCAGCGATTCTTGCTGCATATAAAAGAGGAAACTGAAAGGTCAGAAGCAATAATCCTACTGATAAAAGCAGATTGGATAAGTGAAATAACACAAGTGCAGATTTAAAAACTTTCTGTTTGACCTTCTCATCTTTATAACTAATCGAGTTAGCGAAAATACCGGATGAGTAGATGTAAAGTCCTGCTGATAAAAGAACTAAAGCAACAATCCAGTCTTTGCCACTATTACTTGCAATTGTACCAGGAGTTAATGCTAGTACTACAAGCGTTATGCTGAAGCCACCCAAGACACCTGAAACCGATGAGAATGCGCCAGCAGTTGGAGATGTGTCGTTTTCACGAGCAAGAAGTTGCAATATTGCTTCATTTAGTGAGGATGATGGTTCCATTTTGAACTTTCTATCTATTTTCTTGATTGAGGAAGTTAAAATAATTATTTAAACTCATACCATACACAAAATAGCCATATTAGTAATAAAATTTTAAAAATAAGGATACCACAGCAAGAATAAAGCCAATATTGCAGGTATTGATTGGATTAAAAATGCTGTTGGGCGTTTCAAAGTAATGCTACCAAAAATACCTGCGATCGCTACACAAATTAAAAAGAAAATCACAATCGATGAAGGCTCAACTTGTGAAATTTTTTGTGAGATAAATAATCCCCAGATTAAGCCAGCAGCAAGAAATCCGTTGTATAAACCTTGATTTTTAGCAAGAATTTCAGAAATTTTCTCTGGTGTGAAATCTCCCACTATTTTCTCTTGAACAAACTTTGTATTCCAGAAAAACATCTGCACAACTAGAAAAAGGATATGTATGAATGCAATAATGCCTATGAGTGACTTGACAAATATTTCCACAGTTACTGGTCTCCTAAACTTTAACTTTTAACACACTATACTAGTAAATTAAACCTCGTTATCTTGAAAATACAGTTATTGAATTTCAACTTTTGCACATTCAATATTTAGATGACTATACTGAGATGAGAGATTTTTTAAATCTTCCATATTTTCTACATATTGAGCATCTATCAGTAAATTACTAGCTTGGGCTTGTAGTAGGCGATAACTCCCAGCTTTTTGTTTGACTGGAAAGGCATTACCAATTGCTTGAATAGTTATGATTACTGCCCCTAAAATGCTAGTGGCGACTTTTTTATTTTGCTCATCTATTTGGTTTAAAGAAGCCAAAATAGTAATCATTAAAGTGAGAATGATAGTGGTAATTGTTAAACTTGCATCCCAACTTCCATTGATTCGTCTGAGTCTGCTAGTATGGTAAGTTAGTTTCTCAATGTCATCCTGCAATTTTTTTCTTTGGTCTTGAAAATCTTGCACTTCAGGCTTCTCCTATATATGAAAGTACTTTGGTTAATTCGATGATTTGAGACCCTATTGAAAATAGAGTTTTATGAATTACAAAGACAAGATTTACCCCATATTTTATCGAGATGATACGGGGTAGAGAACTCGAAATAGACGTTAGCAACTTGTGCTTTGTCTTAACTTCATCAAACCTCAAACCCGATCGCTGTGCCGGTGAGAAAAAGTGACGACTTAGTGTAAAGAATTGTAAACTTTGTCATAATCTTTTCGGTAAGAACAGACAAGTTAAATACTTAAACGATATGTGGATCTTGTTGAGCGATGACGGGAGAAGAGGCACTCAAAATAGTCGATACTCTTTTACGCTCTACTATCTTGGAGCAAAGACTAAATGATGTTCGATCTGTAGTCTTTCTGGAAAGTTGGATCGGACGTACTTATGCGGAAATTGCGGATAAGATAGGTTATGATTACGACTATATTAAACAGGTTGGATCACATTTGTGGCGATCGCTCTCCCAAGTCACTGGTGAAGATGTCACTAAAAAAAATATCCAAGCGGTTCTGCATCGCTATCAGCAATCCCAAAACACTACACAAGATTGGGGAGAAGCCATAGATGTTTCTCGATTTTACGGTCGTCAAGCAGAATTGCAAACTTTAGCAACATGGATTGGGAATGAGCGTTGTCGTTTCGTCGGGATTTTCGGACTCGGTGGAATTGGCAAAACTACTCTCTCAGTGAAACTTGCAGGGCAAATTCAGTCTCAGTTTGAATATGTGATTTGGCGTAGTTTACGGCAAGCACTGCCACTAAATACTTTATTGGGCGAGATTTTGCCGATTTTAATGGGTTCAGAGGCAACAATCAATAGTTCAATTAGTATTTTGATGCAACAGTTGCGGCAGAAGCGTTGCTTGTTGGTTTTTGATAATGTCGAGTCAGTTTTAGAAAGTGGAAACCGGGGTGGACAGTACCAACAAGGGTTTGAAGGATACCAACAGCTATTTGAGCGAATCTGCGATGAACTTCACCAAAGTTGTTTGGTAGTTACCGGACGAGAAAAACCAGGTGGAATTGCGGTGCGGGAAGGAAAAAATTTACCTGTGCGATCGCTCTCTCTATCAGGACTCTCAGTAATAGATGGTCAGCAAATACTGATCGCCAAAGGGTTAGATACAACACCTCAGCACCAAACCTTGGTTAATTACTTTGGTGGTAATCCACTCGCCCTCAAAATTGCCGCAACCGCTATTCAAGATATATTTTGTGGTGACACACAAGCATTTTTGGCACAAGGTAATACCCTTTTTAGCGATTTGTGGGACTTATTAAGGCAACAATTCGAGCGTTTATCGCCTCTGCAACAGCAGATTATGTATTGGCTAGCGATTAACCGAGAAGGAGTAACACCAACAAAGTTGCAAACAGAAATATTGCCACAAGTACCTTGGCGAGAACTCTTAGAAGCTTTGGAGTCACTCAAGGGACGCTCACTTATAGAAACAGTAACGACAGGGTTAACGCAACAACCCGTAATTATGGAATATGTTACAGAACAATTTATCCAGACTATTGAGCGGGAGATTATTAGAGGCGAACTCAACTTATTCAAAAACCACGCCTTAATTGAAGCTCAAACTCAAGACTACGTGCGCGAAGCCCAAATTCAATTTATTCTGCACCCATTAGTCGAGCGACTTTTCAGCCACTTCGACACACAAGCCCAACTTGAGGAGCAACTTTGCAAAATTTTAGCCCAATTGCGACACCAAACAGTAGTGCAAACAGGCTATGCAGGGGGCAATCTGCTAAATTTATTCTCTTACTTGCAAACCGACCTGAGTAGTTTTGACTTTTCTCATTTGGCTATTCGCCAAGCTTACTTAGCCAACACCACATTACATAACACTAATTTTACTAATGTCAAAATTAGAGAAACTGTCTTTGCTGAAACCTTTGGTGGTGTACTCAGTGTTGCTTTTAGTTCAGATGGTCAGTATTTAGCTACTAGTGACACCAAAGGCGACATTCAAATTTGGGATGTTAACACAGTCAAACAACTAGTGTGTTGTCGAGGACATCAACATTGGACGTGGAGTGTAGCTTTTAGTCCAGATGGACGGTATCTGGCCAGCGCTAGTGATGATTATCTAGTAAAGTTATGGGATGTGGAAACTGGGCAATGTTTGCACACATACCAAGGACATACTTACTCAGTTAACGCCGTTGCATTTAGTCCTCAAGGTAATATTGTTGCAAGTTGCGGTCAAGATTTAAGTATTCGTTTGTGGGAAGTTACACCAGAAAAGCTTAACCCAGAAGTTCAGACTTTAGTTGGTCATAAAGGTCGAGTCTGGGCGATCGCTTTTCACCCTAATGGTAAAATTCTTGCCAGTTGTAGCGAAGATTATACAATTCGCTTGTGGGATGTTGCTAGCGGAAATTGCTTTTGTGTTTGGCAAGGACACGATCGCTGGTTACGCTCAATAACATTTAGTCCAGATGGTAAGTTACTCGCCAGTGGCAGCTATGACAACACTATCAAACTCTGGGATGTTAAAAGCCAAAAATGTCTGCAAACCCTACGCGGACATCGACAGACAGTAACTGCGATCGCATTTAGTCCCAACGGTCAGCAGTTGGCTAGCAGCAGTTTTGACCGCACAGTCAAATTATGGGATGTCAACGGAAATTGCCTAAAAACCTTTCTTGGTCATAGCAGCCGCCTTTGGTCAGTTGCTTATCATCCCAACGAGCAACAATTGGTCAGTGGTGGTGATGACCACGCCACTAAACTATGGAATCTTCAAATAGGACGCTGCACGAAAACACTCAAAGGACATACCAATAGCGTATTATCCCTGGCTCCAAGTCCAGACGGCAACTATCTGGCAAGTGGACACGAAGACCAAACAATTAAGCTCTGGGATATTAAAAACGGTACTCTAGTGCAAACATTACGGGAACATACTAACCGCGTGTGGTCAGTGGCATTTCAACCCGCTAACCAGCATCTTTTACTTGCCAGTGGCAGTGCAGACTACAGTATCAAATTATGGGACTGGAAGTTAGGAACTTGTCTACAAACCTTACACGGTCATACTAGTTGGGTTTGGACAGTCGTTTTTAGTCCAGATGGCAGACAATTAGCCAGTAGCAGCTATGACCAAACCGTGAAACTTTGGGATATTAGCACAGGACAATGCCTGAAAACCTTCAAAGGACATAATAGTCCAGTTGTTTCAGTCGCCTTTAGTCCAGATGGTCAACTGCTTGCAAGTAGTGAGTTTGATGGGATAATTAAGCTGTGGAACATTGACACTGGAGAATGCCGCCAAACTTTAACAGGACACACCAACAGTGTGTGGTCAGTTACCTTTAGCCCTAACGGTCAGTGGTTATTAAGTACAAGTTTCGACCGAACTTTGAAACTGTGGTTGGTTTCCACAGGAAAATGCCTCCAAACTTTTGTAGGACATCAAGACCCCGTTATGGTGGCACAGTTTAGTCCAGATGCTCAGTTTATTGTTAGCGGTAGTGTCGATCGCAATCTGAAACTTTGGCGTATTTCTACAGGAGAATGTTATCAAACTTTGGTGGGTCACTCAGAGCTTGTTTATAGTTTAGTAGTAGCTTCTATCTCAATTGGAGACGCAACTTCTACCAGATTGACTGCTTTTAGTGGTAGCTTAGACGAAACCATCAAAGTCTGGGATTTGCAAACTGGTAAATATGAGCAAACTTGGAGAGCGCCTCGCCCTTATGAAGGTATGAAGGTGGAAGAAATTCAAGGTTTAACAGAAGCTCAATTAGCAACTTTACAGGCTTTAGGCGCTGCTCCCTAGTAATCTATCAAGTAGATGAAACACTTCTTAAACATCTCTTTGTTCTTTGACTCTGTACTCTCTGCGCCTCTGTGGTTCGTTCCTTTTGCTTTCAAACTTCGTTTAACAGACCACTAGTCAGCTAATAGGTAAAGTAAACCAGAAGGTTGCCCCTGCATCTAATACACTGTTTACACCTATTTCGCCGCCGTGAGCATTGATGATTTGCTTACATAAATATAACCCTAATCCCAAACTTACAGAATTGCGGATATTTGCGCCCCGAAAGTAAAGGTCAAAAAGCCGATCGCTTTGTTGTTGACTAATGCCTACACCGTTATCACTAACAGTACAATAAATCATCTCACCTTCACGGGTAGCGTTAATTGTCAATAGCAATCCAGGAGGATTGTGTTTGAGAGCATTGACAATTAAATTAGAAAAAACTCGCCATAGTTGGGTAGGATCTGCATTCAATAATGGCAAATCTGCGGATACCAGATTGGTCAACTTGGCTTGATTTTGCTCTAGCAATGGTTCCAAATCTGCGATCGCAGCTTCGACAACTGTCAGTAATTGTACAGGCTGACGTTGCAAAATCACACCTTGCACCTCACTGATATGAGCTTCCATCAACGAATTAATTAAGTTCAGTTGGCGATCGCTACTTTGAATCATCCGCTCTAATATTGAGCGGGAAATCGAGATATTTTCCTCTGGACGTGCAAGCAAGTTTCTCAGCACCATTAAAGTACCCAGTACTGGGTTACGTAAGTCGTGAGAAACTGCATGGAAAAATACTCGTAGTTCTTCTTCAGTTTGTTTGCGCTGGGTAATGTCTTCAATCAAACCTTCGTAATAAAGCAGTTTTCCCTGTTCGTCACGCACTGCGTAGGCTTTTTCTGAAATCCAGACAATACTCCCATCTCGGCGATAAATTTGGGATTCAAACTCGGAAATGCTGCCATACTTTTCCATCAGCCGCACAAATTCGGCGCGGCGGTTTGGATCAACGTACAATTGTTGAATATCAGTGGAATTTGCTGTCACCTCCTCCGCTAAGGAGTAGCCATAAATGCGTGCTAAAGCAGGATTTGCCGTAATGTAACGTCCATCGGGACTGCTTTGAAAAATTCCTTCAACAGCGTTTTCAAAAATACTGCGATATTTAGTTTCTGCAACCTTGAGTTTTTGATATGCAAATTCCAGTTCTTGACGAGCGTAAAATTCAGAGCGTTGCAGGCGATCGTATAGATAAACACCAATGTCACATATAGCACAAAACCAAAAAATGTATAAAAGAAATGTCACACTATATATTTCTGGGTGTTCAGGGACTGGTGTTTTTAGCCCAAGCACCGTATTTACACTAAAATAGTAAACTAGCACACCCACTTGAGACAGCAAGTGAACAATCCAGCAGACAGGCATTAATATAGCTTGGCTCAAGAAGAGCAGTGACCAACCGATGGCATCGGGTAGTGCGAAGCCTCTCAGGGTGGCAAACAACTGTGATGCGAGACTAATTGCCCAAGAAGACCCCAAAAATAATAAATCTGGACGATTGCGGCCTAATTTAGTTTTATGTAAGGCAAAGCAGATCAGTATACTCAGGAGCATTGCAATATTGATTACAAGGCGTTGAGTTCTAAGTATTTCTGACAGACTTTCCAACTCTTTTAAAGAGAACAAAAAGCCGTAAATGTCTCGCAAAGTAAAAGACAACAAACAAATCAGCGCCAGCCATAACCATAAACGCAATCTCTGCCACAAAAAACGGTTACGCCAAGCTCTGTAAAGAGTAGTGGTTTCATCTGTTTTTGGTGCAGAAAAGGTTTTTCTCCACCAGCTTTGCACTGTTGTAAATGGAGTAGCTATTAGCATCCAAGCAACTTTGCCCATACCGTCGAGGGTGTTTCCTTTACTCAACATTGCTATAAATAACACCCTCTCATTTTTTGGTGATTTATGGGCGATTTGTTGCGGATGAAGTGAAGAGAGGTAATGTAAACCAGAAAGTTAACCCGCGCTTGCGGTTACTAATAACACCAATTTTGCCGCCATGTGCCTTAATAACTTTCCGACAAAGATACATTTTTAAGCCAATGCTCGTAGAACAACAATCTTGGGGATCGCGGACATGGAGATCGAAAAGGCGATCGCACTCTAGTTTACTCATTACTACACCATCATCTTGAATCTGAGTGCGAATCATTCCCCCCTCAATGCTGGCACTAAGAATAAAATTTAATCCTGGTGGATTATTTTGCAAGCTATGGGTGATTAAAGTTACTAAAACTTTCTGCAACAGAGTCCCATCTGCCATTACTAACGGTAAATCTGCGGGAACCAAGTTCTTCAGAGTCGCTTGATTTTGTGTCAACATCTGTTCCAAGTGGGTGACTGTTCCTCCCAGCACGGTGCTAAGTTGCACAGGTTCATGTTTGATATCAATACCCTGTTGTTCGCAGGAATTAATTTCTAGCAATGAGTTAATCATCGCCAGTTGGCGATCGTTGCCTTGAATCATCCGCTCGATTATTGAGCGAGATACTGGAATTGGGGATTGGGGATTGGGGATTGGGAATTGGGAATTGGGCATTGGGGATTGGGCATTGGTTATTAATTCTTCTCCCCTGCTCCCCGGCCCCCCTGCTCCCTCATCCTCTCTCCGGTTCTTTGACAAAAACGAGTGGAAGAAGTGCTGCTAGTCGAAATAGACTAGAGAGGGCAAACAACCCTACCAAGCCTCCAAACTGAGCAAATTGGACGATGAAGCTGCCTATAGTTGCGCCTAAAGCACCACTCCCTCCAGCGACGGCAGCTGCGATCGCAAAATAGATAGACTGATTTTTAATTGGTGCGATCGCCAA
The DNA here is from genome assembly GCF_010747425.1 of Nostoc sp. UIC 10630. Taxonomy (NCBI): domain Bacteria; kingdom Bacillati; phylum Cyanobacteriota; class Cyanophyceae; order Nostocales; family Nostocaceae; genus Nostoc; species Nostoc sp. UIC 10630. Next base: position 9,335 of record NZ_JAAGOG010000029.1, on the reverse strand, counting down.
TTGTATATTGTTACTACACAAATCAATTGCTGCCCAAGTACCTCCAGCCAAGATATGTAACAGAGGTAGCCACAACCAGATATCAAGGTGATTGGCACCAATTCCTAGCCATAGTAGTGGTGTAGCTGCAACCAAAATTCCAATACAGATGAGGATGGGACGATTGCCTATCTTGTCTGCTAATTTTCCCCACAAAATAAGCATTAGCAAAGTTGCCCCCGCCTGAAGGCTGTTGTAGATAGTCACGTAACTGACATCTAAATCCAGCGTGTCCAGCATATAGAGGTTGAAAAAAGGACTGCTGAGGTTAACAGCAAGATTCCAGAAGCTGAAATACAACAGAAATCTTAAAAAGTTAGAGTTTTTCCAAACACTGTGAGTTAACTGGTTTTGTGGTGGATGAATTGATTGAACGACTTCAGAAGATTCATCTTTTCTAACCTCTGGCTGAATCTCACTTATTTGAGTTGAATTGCCATAATAAGTATTTTGCGATCTGGGATTCATATCCACTTGGAAATACTGACACCCCAATCCCGCAATTCCCAACACAATACTTATTAGCAGAACCACCCCATAGCCTTGTAGAGTTCCACCATACCAATGTGATACAGCTAAACCAGCCATTGGTACGCAAACTAAATTGGTGAGATTAGCGGCACTATTGCGTGTCCCAAAATACCTGCCTCGCAATCGCCGGGGAACTATCATTGCAACCCAACTGAGCCACGATGCGGTTCCTAGTCCTCCCAAAAGATTGCTGAATAGGACAATCAAAAGTGTCAATATCACTAATTGGTGAGTATTAATCACTTCCAAGCTTACACCTACAATACCGATTACTAGAGCCAGCCATAGCAGCCGACCAATTCCGTGTGTCCGAAGAGAATATTGAAAGCGGCTGGTGCTACGTTCAGACAAGTAAGCACCCAACGGCTGAATCAGATTGACCAACATGGGGATAGAGCAAAGCATCCCAAATACTACTGGACTAGCACCCAATTCCACCAAGAAATTGCTGAGTAAAATCCCGCCAGTTCCAAGAGAGTAAACCGCCGCTAAGACAGAATCCGCAGTGGAGGCTTTTAAACTTGTGCGAATCGCATCCTTGGGAATTCGAGAGGTTGGAGAAAGTGCTGTTGGTGGTAAGGAAATCTGGGGAATTTCCAGAGTCAGTGGCGTAGTTGTTTCAACCTGAACGGAATCCATAATGTATGTTTATGAGTAAAGCATCCTGACATAAATCCGGTTGTCGAAGAACTCAGTATGCTTTTATTAGCATTTTTAATAAGTTTTCGTTATTCTAGCTTGCAATTTTCAACAAAAATTTTGGATAAGTAAATATCACTCCTTAGTAACAGAAGGTACAAGTGATCAAACAAAGATTGTTTAATTTTTTGGGATTGGTAATGGCGATCGCGATCGCTATTATTGCTTGTCAAAGTCTACAATTACCAAGCAAACCGTTAGCATCTACCGCAGTTAGTATCAAACTTAGTGGCTGGGGAGGTTCTCCTGTTGAGCAAAAACTCTTGAGACAGGTATTGCGAGAGTTTGAGGTACAACATCCAACTATTAAGGTCAAATATGAGGTAATTTCCGACCAATACATGGATGTAATCAAAACTCGTTTAGTTGGGGAAGCTGCACCAGATGTCTTTTATCTCGATGCGCTAGAAGCTCCTTTCTTGATGAGTCAGAATGTCCTAGAACCATTAGAAAGTTACATTACCCCCGAATTTGACCTAACGGATTTTGAAGATACCCTAATCGATAGTTTCAAATATCAGAATCATATTTATGGTCTTCCCAAAGACTATTCCACCCTTGCCCTGTTTTATAACAAAAAAGCATTTGCTGCCGCAGGGTTGAGTAATCCACCGACTACTTGGGATGAATTACGTAACTACTCGAAACAATTGACAGGCAAACTTAACAAATACGGATTTGGGGAAATTCCTGAATTAGCACGTCAGGCTTATAAAATTAAAGCCTTTGGTGGACAACTCATCGATCAAAATGGTTATGCTAACTTTGCGAGTGAGGCAGGTTTAAAGGGTTTAGAGTTGGTAATAGACCAGTATCAAAAAGACCGTTCCTCTGCCCAAAAATCTGATGTAGGGACAAACTCAGGTAGTGAAATGTTTGGTCAGAGTAAAGTGGCAATGGTGATTGAGGGTAATTGGGCAATTCCTTACTTAACTGAAACCTTTCCCCAAGTAGAGTTTGCTACCGCACCAGTGCCTACGATTAACGGCAAAAAAGGCACTATGGTCTTTACAGTTGCCTACGTGATGAATAATCTTGCACAGCACAAAGCCGAAGCCTGGGAGTTGATTTCCTATCTCACTGGTAAAGAAGGAATGCAAAAGTGGACAGGAACAGGGTTTGCTTTGCCAACACGTAAATCAGTGGCAAAGAATTTGGGTTATGACCAAGACGCACTGCGATCGCCATTAGTGGGGGGAGTGGATTATGCTACACCGTGGCAGGTGGGGAAATATCCAGGTGCGATCGTGAATAACTTTGAGAACCAGTTTGTCAGCGCCTTGTTGGGGCAACAACCATTAAAGCAGGCGATGATGAAGGCAGAGAATGAAGCTAATCAGCAAATTAAAGCGATGGATTAAACAATCTTTCTTACCTTCACCAAATCACTTCTGGGTAGAAGTTTGCTATCTCTTTATCAGATGTAATTATTGCAGCTTGATTACTTCTGGCTAGTGCAACGACAACTCGATCTACTGGATCTCGATGACCCCATTCTAAATTGGCACTTTCCATCCAAATATTTTCATCAATGGGTACAATCTGAACAGTACTAGACTTTTTCAGCGTTACTACATACTCGTTAAGATTGACTCCTAAATCTAGTTTTTTATTTTTGATTTTTAAAGCAATTTCCCATATAGCGATAGACGGAACAAGACCATTTTTATCCCTTTCCATGTAGTCGCACGCTTCTTTGGCTTGTTCAGAAAGTCTGGCTGGATCTAAACTCCACCAGATTAAGGCACAAGTGTCAAGGACTATCTTCACAATTGTGGCCATTCCTCAGTTGTTGGTGTAGTTAAATCCTCAAAGTACTTCACTTTACCGCGCATTTCTCCAAATAACTCCTCTGTTGAAGGTGTTTGCGCGTATTTGGAAATTTTCACGACTGGCTTACCGCGATCGGTAACTATAATTTCTTCTCCCTCTGACTCTACAAGTCGTAAGAACTCAAGAAGTTGAGATTTGAGTTTACTTTTGGAAATTGATTTCATAATAACCATAGTCATGACTATAGTCATATTTTAATAGGGCATAGCATGAACTATTGCTCAATATTTATCGGCTATGACCAAGACAAGACCTACTGAGATCGCCATTAGTGGCGGGAGTGGATTATGCTACACCGTGGCAGGTGGGGAAATATCCAAGTGCGTAGGCGTAGCCCGCCGTAGGCATCGTCAATAACTTTGAGAACCAGTTTGTCAGCACCTTGTTGGGGCAACAACCATTAAAGCAGGCGATGATGAAGGCAGAGAATGAAGCTAATCAGCAGATTAAGGCGATGGATTGACTGAAAATCTATGCAGTGCAAGCCCCTAGATTTATCATCATCTTGGAGTAAGAATTTTTCCTTAGCATTGATTTGCGATCGCAAACGGCGTTCTTCTGCAAAAAGTTTTGGTTCAATGCCTTTGCGGATATCTATGTTTGCTTCGGTTAGTAGTTCTATCAGAATACAGGCACGAGAGCGATCACCATTTTATTGAGCTATTGCTAATATAAAGCCCATTCTAATTTAAGAGTTTCTAGCTTAGGATTCTTCACACTCATTCTTTTACACTCTTCTACAAATTCCTTGACTTGTTCTTGATTTAGACTTAAACCACCATCTTGGAGATTATTGATGTAAGTAATCACATCTGAAGTTGTTAAAGCTGAACTTATTTCTTCTAGAAGAATAGCATTTTTAACTTCCCGACAAACTAACTCGATATCTGATGACGTAAACTTTATACTTTTCTCTGCCAGCATTTCAAAGTTAACTAGCTGATTCATATCAATTTTTGACAGGTAGTGTATGAATAGCTCTATTCTTTCTACTTGAGACGGTGGAAAGATAGGAATCTTCCAATCCAATCTACCAGAACGTTTCAACGCACTATCTATACCACTCAAATAATTAGTTGCAGCAATTACAATTACGTCACTATTTTGAAGATTATTTAGTTCGATGAGTAATTGATTAATAGTTGCTTTTTGGTCTGTGTGGGCGTTGTCTTCGTTACGATTAAAGCCAATACTGTCTAACTCATCAATAAATAAAACTGAAGGAGCTTTTTTCTTAGCTTGAGCAAAGATATCTCGAATATTTTTTTGACTTTGACCTATCCAAACACTGACAATATCAGCAGGAGAGAATTTAAAGAAATATCTGCCAGACTCATTAGCAAAAGCATTTGCCAGTAGAGTTTTACCACATCCAGGTAATCCATAGAAAAGAATTCCACCAATTGAACCCTTGTGTCCCTTAGATTGCAACTTGAGGAGTTTATTTAGTTTTTCTTTTTCTTCGTTTAAACCTTTTACTTGGTTAAAATCAAGCTTAAATTCTTTAACGCGATTAGTAACTGGATATGTCTGTAATAAACTAGGTTTTTTAACCCCATACCCAAAAGATGGATATTCAATAGAATCAAATGATACTGGGACTAATTGGTGTTTTTCATAATCAGGAGCCATGATTACAACCTGGAAGCGATCGCCATAATATCCAGATAACTTATATTCTAATATTTCCTTAGCCTTTTTTAATTGGTAATAGTTGCGGGCAATCTCAAAACCGGGAATTACCAACCAAAGACTTTTTAAATTATTTGGCCATACTTTTGATTTCCTCAAAACTCTTTTCAGGGGATCTAAAAAGAGATTGTTATCCTGAAACTCTTGATATTTGAGAGTTTCTATCTCAACCACTACCTGATTTTTTACATAGACTTCTATAATTTCGCTTTGATACTCTCCATCTTCATCTGATGTATCTTCATCTGGTGTTTCTTCATCCCTAGAAGTCAACTCAACTTCACAGCCAATATTAGATAATTCATATCCTAGATTTTCTAAGGTTTTAATAGCAAAATACTTGAGATAAATATATTCTTTACTTTCCTGTTGCCACTTTAGGCTGTAAAAATGTTCTGGTTTTATCTTCAATAATAACTGTGATTCTGCCTGTATTTGAGCTTTTTGCAAATCTACAAAGTAATCTCGCAAAGATGCATCATCTTCCTCTATTTGATAATATGGAAGTTCCAGCAGGAGACGAAAATGAGCATATACTTCTTCTTTATGCTCAAGAGAGGCTTCATTTGGGTATTTACATCTGAGAGTAAAAGTAAAAGGAATTTTACTCGCAACTCTATCTACCAAGTATCCTAAAGCATCTTCTTGCTGATGAGCTTGGATTTCTAATACTGATGGACAATGAAATAATATAAAAAACTGTTCAGAATTATATTTATTGGCAGATAGAGATATCTGTTCAAACTGCTGATCGAACTTTTCCGAATCAAGCAACTCTAAACCAGTATTGCCAAGTATAATACTGGTCATAGTTGAGCGATAAAACTGAAAAATGCTAGCATCAGAAATAGAATTTTCTTGTTCATCATCACAATCTTGATCTGAAGCAAGACTTGTAGGAATTTTTCTAGTAGCAGCTTTGGGGGTACTACTATATCCCCCGTATTGATATTTTCTAATTAATTCATAATTAAAGATTTTGACCACAATATCAGAGAAGAAATCTTCTACTTGGGGAATCAAAAAAATACCTACTGGCTGATGAGAATCTAAACATGCTTGGAATCGTTCATATTCTTGTTCAGAGCCAAAATCAAACAAGTAGTAAAAAAAATCATGTTTGACTGAAATTGCCTCCTGTAGTTTGACTGAAATTGATTCCGATTCAGCTACTTTATTGATTGCTTCTACACCTTTAATAGAAATAGCAATTTTTGTATCTAATGGAATATACAAATCTAAGCAAGGATTTGCACAAAGTCCCAATTCATCAAGAGCAGTATTAAAATTATCTATGAATGATTGACTTCTACGCTGGTAGCCAAACTGTTCTATGATAGTTTTTACCCGTAGGCTTTTTTGAGTTTTATCAGTTCTCTGAAGTTCACTTTTAATCGAACGTAAGTAGGCTGTATATGACATTTTGTGTCCTCTTGCTTGAGTCGGGTTAATTAGCATCCCCAAGGAAGCTAGATATATAGTTCCCTAAATTACATAAGCAGCTAACTCATACAACCGATATCTCGTGAATCGCCGTTTTGCGTCTAGGCTTTCCAAAAATAGAAACTTAATTTAATGAGGTTAAATATTTTTTTACAGGAGTAGGATCAATAATCATGCACAACCCATCGCTACAGCCGGGTTAGTGCGAGATTAAACGGAGGTTCTGTAGTGTTTGCAATCAACAGGCGGCGGAGTAACCCCAGGTGGAGTATCACAGAAGACTTGGCTGGGTATATGTTCATGATGCCCACCATTCTAGTTTTGGGGACTTTTGTAGTCTTACCCATTCTCTACGCCGTTTTTCTTTCCTTGCAAAAAGTCCAACTTCTCGGCGGTATTGAGTACGAGTTCATCGGTTTTCGGAACTTCACGCGATTAACTGAAGATGAAAGGGTTTGGATTGCTTTGAGAAATACAGCACAATACGTAGCTATTGTTGTGCCAACTCAAACAGTCTTAGCTTTAATTCTGGCAGTAACTCTGAATTCTGGGATTCGCGGTAAAAACTGGTGGCGTATCCTCTACTTTTTGCCCACAGTCACCTCTTCAGCAGTGCTGACGCTGATCTTTATGTGGATTTATAACACCGACGGGCTACTAAACGATTTTCTTGCTTTTGTAGGGCTACCTACTTATAACTGGTTGGGCGATCCAGCAGTTGCGCTCAAAGGCATTATGATCATGAACATTTGGTCAACTGCACCGTTTTTCATGGTGATTTATCTGGCGGCATTGCAAGATATACCCCAAACACTTTATGAGGCGGCGGAACTCGATGGCGCAAATGGGTGGCAGCAATTTATCCACGTTACCCTCCCCTTGCTTAAGCCTGTAACCTTCTTTGTGGTAGCAGTGGGGGTGATTGGGACTTTTCAACTTTTTGACCAGTCTTACATCTTTTCTGGGGGTACTGGCGGCCCAAACAACGCTACCTTAACTGTGGTGCTGCTAATTTACCAAGCTGTGTTTCGAAATTTACAAATGGGATATGCAGCAGCGATCGCATTTTTGTTAGCAGCAGCGATCGTTGCCATCACTTTGATTCAACGGCGACTTTTTGGAGGCGAACGGATTTGACTAAAATCTCTGGCTTAAAAGTCTTGCTATACGTCTTGCTGACACTCTATGCGATCATTACCCTAATTCCCTTTCTCTGGGCGCTTTCAGCATCATTTAAGCCGTTAACAGAGATTGTGGGTGGTGAACCCAACTTTCTCCCCAAGAATTTTACTCTTGACAACTACAGGCAAATCTTTCTCCAAGAACCGTTATTTTGGCGTTGGTTGTTCAACAGTGTAGTAATTGCCGTCAGCGTTACGCTTTTAAACTTGTTGTTAAATTCAATGGCTGGTTATGCCTTGGCAAGACTGCGTTTTGTGGGTAAGCGCTTTTGGTTCTTTCTCATCTTGGCTGTGCTGGCAGTACCAGCGCAAATCACCCTAATTCCGACATTTTTGATTTTGAAAGCGATCGGCTGGTTGAATTCTTATCAAGGCATGATTGTGCCTAGCATGGTGAATGCCACTTTTATCTTTATGATGAGGCAGTTTTTTGTTAATTTTCCTAAAGAACTAGAAGAAGCGGCTCAACTCGATGGCTTAAATACCTTTGGAATTTTCCGACATATTGTCTTACCTCTAGCAAAACCAGCATTAGCGGCACAGGCAGTTTTTGTATTTATGGGAAGTTGGAATAATTTTCTACTGCCGATAGTTATCCTATTTGACCCAGAAATGTTTACTCTACCTTTGGGACTGAATACCTTCAAAGGTCAATACATCAGCTATTGGAACTACATTATGGCGGCTTCTATGGTCTTTACCCTACCAGCTTTAGGTATTTATGCTTTTTTTAATCGTTACTTTATTCAAAGCGTCACCTTCACCGGAGGAAAAGGTTAATAGCCATGCCCAATGCCCCATTCCCAATTCCCAATCCCCAATTCCCCATTCCCCAAACAGTATTTTGGGCAACAAATTGCACTCCTAACGTGATATTGGTATTACAGCGACTCAATCTCTATCTATCAGTTAACAAGCATTATGGGTTTTGCAGACCTATCGATCGCAGAGATAGCAGCCGACTACAGTATACCTGTAGAAAAAGTGTTTTCTCTGTGCAACCAACTGGGAATCGCCTACAAACACCAAAAGACCCGTTTGGCGTTAGAAGATGCAAAGGCAATTATTTCCCAAATATCGTTTGAAACACACCCAAAAGGTACTAGCGACTTGGTGGGTGATGACGAGGACACCTAACGGGTGATCTTGGGCTTTAGCTAATCATTGATAGCTAATGACAAAAAACAATGAGTCATTAGCAATTAGCAGCTTGGAGATTGAGAACCGCTTTCTTAGCTGTGTTGAGCGTCAAAATTTTTAAGGGGAAACATGTTTAGAAGACTAATTGGCGTTGTTGTGGTCACTGTTTTACTCTCTTTTCAGTTGCTTGTCGGTAGCGCGACAGCAGTGGAACTAGACAAAGCTACCCGAACAGTGCCATTAAATGCTCAGGGTGAGACCACCGTACTTAGCCTGAAACAAGTAAAAGAAGGCAAACGCTTATTTAACTACGCTTGCGCCCAATGTCATGCTGGGGGAGTTACCAAAACAAATCAGAACGTTGGACTTACTCCAGACGATCTGGCACTGGCAACACCCAACCGTAATAACATTGAAGGCTTGGTGGATTACCTGAAAAATCCCACTACTTACGACGGGGAAGAAGAGATTTCCGAAATCCACCCCAGTATCAAGAGTGCAGATATTTTCACAGCAATGCGAAATCTGACGGATGAGGATTTGGAAGCGATCGCTGGTCATATCCTAATACAACCCAAAATCGTTGGTACTAAGTGGGGAGGCGGAAAAATCTATTACTAAATCCTGGAACTGAGTCATTGGGAATAGGGCATTGGGAATAGGGCATTGGGCATTGGGAAGTATCCATTCCCCCTTCCTCCTTCGCCCAATGTCATGCTGGGGGAGTTACCAAAACAAATCAGAACGTTGGACTTACTCCAGACGATCTGGCACTGG
>NZ_JAAGOG010000347.1:0-4907 GCF_010747425.1 Nostoc sp. UIC 10630 | reverse complement strand
CCCTGCTCCCTGCCCCCTTGCCCCCTCCCTATGGCTTCTGACTACCAACTTCTTGCGGTGCGGGAGTGATGGGAGCGCCATTAGTTAGGTTGAGAATACCGGAAACAACAATTTTGTCTCCAGCTTTTAGTCCTTCGATAACTTGATAATTATTCCCCTCAATAACTCCCAATTTCACAGGTTTTTGTTGAGCAACTAAAGATGGCGCTCCAGCTTTCTTTTCTGCTGGTGCTTCAGCTTTTTTTTCTGCTGACGCTTCAGCGTTCTTCTCTGTTGGCGCTTCAGCTACAAATACAAATGTCTCCCCACCCAGGCGAGATACTGCTGTAACTGGAATTAAAATTCCCGGACGTTGGTTCCAGATCACTTTGGTTTGCACTGACTGGCGATTTACCAGTTGATTTCTAGAATTACCAAAGTTAGCTTTCACCAAAATTGTCTGCGAATCTGAACTAGCATCTGGAGAAATGAAGCTTATTTTACCCCTTGCTGCGGGTTCGCCTTGAGCGTTCAGCATTTGTACTGGTAATCCCAAGCGCAGCTTTTTGGCTTCTTCTAGGGGAACGGAAATATTTAGTTCTAAAGAGTCGTTTCTAGTAAGTGTAGTGAGTTGATCTGCTTTTTCTACATAATCTCCCACCTTTGTGGGAATATCGCCAACAGTACCAGTAAAAGGTGCCAGAACTTTTGTGTATTGTAGTTGAACTTGGGCTGCTTGGACTTGGGCCACTGCTTGAGTTACTTGCGATCGCGCTTGGGCAATTTCTTCTGGGCGGGAACCATTTTCTAGTTGCCTTAAGTTTTGTTTCTGTTGTTCCAAGGCTCCAGCTAGCTCATTAATACTAGAATTTCTGCTTTGGCGGAGTTGGTCTAGGCGTTTCCGGGCTACAACCAGGGCAGCTTCAGCACTTTGCTGTTCTTTGACATATCCTTCTAAGGTATCTTCAGAAACTGCGCCCTCTTTTCTCAATTGTGCGTATCGCTTGGCTCGTGACTGTGCTAGTTCTACATCCGATTTAGCTGACTGAATTTGAGCCTCAGCCTGAGCAATTTCTTGTGGTTGCGACCCCGATTGGGCATCTCGCAAGCGAGCTTGGGCTTGGGTTAACTGCGCTCTAGCTTGGGCAACTTCTTCTTGTCGCGTACCCGCTTTGAGTTCAGCAAGACGTGCTTGAGCTTGTGCTAGTCCAGCTTTTGCTTGTAATAATTGCGCTTGGACACTATCACTTTCTAGGCTAATAATAACTTGCCCCTGTTGAACACGGTTGCCCTCTTGGATGAAAATCTGGGTAACTCGTCCTTCAACCTGTGGCTTGATGATTACCGAACGTGGAGCCTCTAAGGAGCCAATAAACTCCGAACTTTCTTGCACAGTTTCAGGTTGCACAGTCGCTAGCTTGACTGGAATTGCCATCGGTTGACCAGCAGCTGGCCCACCTGCTGGTGGATTACTAGCACTACTAGTTTGCCACCAGCGCCAACCAAAACCAATGCCTCCAATTAAGAGAATAATTCCCAAAATTAGAGGCCAACGACGCTTTTGAGGTGGTTTAGGCGATCGCTCTGGCAGTGGTTGTGGCTCTTGACTAGAATCAGTAACAGCAGGCTGTTCTATTTCAACTGGAAGCGGAGAATCAGGGAACTCAGAATGGGACATCTTCGGTTTCTCGTCTTGTGGATTTAGACTTGGGCAATCTACTCTTGACTAAAAAAGCATTATTTGAATAGTTTTTTAGCCCTTTGTTTTGATGTTGATAACTAACAAATATGTATTTGGGTATTTGGGCGATCGCTCACGATGTCTAGTACCTAAAACAAACAAATATGCTTCATCACATTATGGTGATTTTGTACATTACTTAACTCCCATCATTTTTTTAAAATGTAATTTATAAAACTTTTTTGGTCAGTATAAAACCATCACTTTCCGTCATAGAGAAAATACGGTTTATGTTGTTCCAAGGGAATCAATACAATCTTCTGCCTCCTGCAATGGCAAACTGCGTGATACCGTGTACAAATAAATTTAAACAAGTTTCGATGTAGTATTCATACTTGTAATCTAGTGTGGTAGAGATATCGCTAAAAACGCAGAATACCGTGAAACAACATACCCGTGGAACTATCTACAGATGCTTTTAAATCTATATCTGAAGATACTGCACCCTTATCTTGACTTTTTTGCAAGTACATAACCACCTAGCTCTTCGCGCAGCGATTAACGATTTGTTTGCTTTGTATAAAATAAGACATAACGCTTGGGGAATTCTTCCATAAGCGTTTGCAAGCGCTTGCTTGCATTATAACCACATAGGAAACTAGATTTGTATAAGTTTAAAGATGAGTTTATCCCTCTTGAGTCGTATTGAATACTGATCTTAGGGAAGAAAAATGTACGGTGCAATGTATGGAACGATGCATTCTCTATGAGAGGCTTCTCTGCGACACGCTGTGCGTAGCTTGCTTCTGAGTAGGAGTACGCCAACGGCAGGCTACGCCTACGTTGATTAATTCAGCTCTATTCATCAAGGTTGCAAGTTTCATTGAGTTATCCTCACCAAGAACAAAGTGCAATCAATACAGTATTCTCTAGAATCCTATTTTTGAGCAGTCTTATCTTCCTACACTTAGGTCATCCAATCGGATGATTTTTAACTCACCCATTCGGGTGATTTAATTTATCCTAATCAGGGTTCTGTATATGTGAGTGAGTCATGCTCAATGCCCTTCAAGCATCCACAACTGATTCCTTAGAATCCAATTTCGGCAAGATACCCACAGTTGATTTTCGGTTAGCAAGAATATGATAAAAGAGCCACTCATACCGATCGAGTGCTTGCTCCAAAGAATAGTTTTCTTCGGCAAACTGTCTTCCCGCGTTACCTAGCTTCGTACAGAGAGTAGGATTAGCATATAAATCATGCACCGCAGCGGCCATTGCATCAGGCGATTCTGGCTCAACAATTATCCCACCACCACTGAGTTTGATCGCTCTAGCAGCAGTTCCAGTTGCAGGAACTGAACCCACAATTGGGCGACCACTTGCTAAGAGTAGTGGTATTTTTGAAGGCATATTGAACGAAATTACATTGTGCTTTTGCACAATCAGCCCGACATCAGCTGCTGCTAGCATTTCAGGTAATTTTTCTCTCGGCTGCAATGGTAGCAGCAAAACATTATCTGCTCCATGTAATAGACAATATTCTTGCAACCTTTGCAATGCTGTTGATTCGCCGACAATGACAAAGACAATTTCTCTAATATGACGTAAGCAAACTGCTGCTTCTATTACTGTTTCTAAACCTTGAGTTAGAGCTATGTTGCCCGAATAAAGAACTATAAATCTCCCATCCAGTTGATGGCTAGATATCCAAGAGTTGTTCTTTTTCGGTAAAGGGTGGATGAAATTTACATTCACCCAATTAGGAATACAAACGATTTTATTAACAGGTACTCCCTTATTCACTAAATTCTCACGAAATCCATCGGCGATAACACTAATAGTGTGTGCAGTCCGATAGGCAAATTTCTCTAAAGCTGCAAGAGTTCGAATCATCCACTTGTTTTTCAAAAGCCCGATACGCACAGCAGCTTCTGGTAAAATATCTTGCACATTTAGAACTATTGGGCAGTTGTATAGCCAACCAAATATTGTTGCTGGTAAGATACCTAACAAAGGCGGTACTGTTAAAATCATTACATCTGGACGTTCACCTCTAAAGGCTTGAGGTAAGCTTGTGAAAATAAAGCTTAACTCCAGCAACAGACGATCTAAAAGGTTAGGTTTAGACTTAATTCTGATGTAGCTTCGCTGAATGGTGACACCATTTTTTTGTTCAGTAACGTACCATTGACCCCGATAACCATCGTAAATTTCGCGCTCAGGATAGTTGGGCATTCCAGTAATCACCCGCACTTCATGACCTCGATTTACTAGTCCTTCTGCCAATTCAGTCATTAAGGGAGCAATTCCAATCGGCTCTGGATGATAGTTGTAGGAATATATCAGAATATGCATGAGCTATTTATAAATTTGGTAAATACACCCGGAAATAAGCGGATTTATTGCTAACTTCAATAGAAGCTGCAACTTTTATTATTTAATTTAGTTTTTGATTAGATTATGATTTTAAAAAATCACAATTGTGATAGGCACTGCTGAAAAATTTTCTAGGTGGATTTTAACAGTTATTAGCGAACAATTATCAGTTTTTCAGGTTGGATAAAGTTTGCCAATCGTATATTTAAAAGTTACGCGTGTTAACTAATAAACTTTAATTGTTCACTTATTTAAATTCCTTCCTATATATGTGATTAGTTGTTCAGTTATTTAAAAGTGAATAGAGTTGTTAAATTTACACTGAGGGGATTGTAGCATGAGACTTAATATCATGCATATAACCTGCATTCCGCCTTGTGAACTGGCACATGAAGTATTTTTAACCAAGTAAATAATATTGCATTAATGGGTGAGAGTCCAGTTTTTTTAGTGGCTCAAAGGCACTAACTTTTTAACATTAGTGTGTTTAGTAGCTTCGTATTTAAAACTGTAACTGGAAAAAACTCCAATGTATCGCAATTGACATCAACAGCTTTATTCGGGTTGTTAGCAACACTAGAGATACCTGTAGCGGGCTACACTGACGCAATACTAAAAAGTTGCACTGATTGCTATAGTTAGGACGATTTTAGTGAAAATACTTCTGATTATAATCGCTCGAATACTTGTTTTCATAAGTATTCGAGCGATCGCCAACCGATAAGGCTGGATGATAAAAGGGAAAAGGGGAAAGGGAAAAGGTTAAAGGGGAAAGGGATGATGATTGTCGCGCCACTTGCGGGCGAGGTTTTTACCTTCCTCATAAAATTTGGATTATTTCGCGCCACTTGCGGGCGAGGTTTTTACC
>NZ_JAAGOG010000346.1:0-4913 GCF_010747425.1 Nostoc sp. UIC 10630 | reverse complement strand
TTATTTTAGTCGATAATAATTCTCAAGATAATAGTATAGATATTGTTGATAATAAATTTCCTGAAATCAAATTAATCAAACTACCAAGAAACGTTGGTTTTGGAGCAGGAAATAATGCTGGTGCAAAAATAGCAAAAGGGGAGTTTTTATTATTATTAAATACTGATACAATACTTACAAATAACATCTTACCCCATCTTATAGAATTAATGTCTGGAAATCAAGATGTAGGTGTTATTGGTACTAAATTACTTTTTCCAGATGGAAGTTTTCAAATTTCTTTTTCACCTGAAATCGGAATTAGAGGAGAGCTTCAAGCACAAAAGATACATAAAAATGCTGAGAATAAAAATGCTTTTAATATTATAGAGCAGGATTTTCAAGATATTAAAGAAGTAGATATTGTCGTCGGAGCAGCCTTTTTTATTAGGGCAAATTTATTTAATCTATTAGATGGTTTTGACGAAAAATTCTTCATGTATTTTGAAGATTCTGATTTGTGTCAAAGAGTCAGGAATGAAGGGTATAAAATTATTTATACTCCCCACATATCCCTAATTCATATAAGAGGACATTCTGTAAAAAAAATATCCAATAAAATGTCTGTAGAATATAGACGCAGCCAGATTTACTACTATCATAAACATCGTCCGATGTGGGAAATTTTGACGTTAAGAGTATATTTAATATTTAAGTTTTTATATCAATATCTAAAAACATCCAATCCTTATAGTTGGGATATTATAAAACTAAGTTTTATGTATAAATAATTATGTCTTTATTAATTAACCTTTCATTTATACTTACTAAACCCACAGGGACTACGACTTATGCTTTTAATCTTTTACCTCACTTAAAATCACTTCAACCAACACTTTTAACTTCACAATATTTTCCTCACTATAATTCTTATCAAACTCCTGCTAATCAAACGTCAGAACAAGGTATTAAAGGTCATTTACGCCGCCTGAGATGGACGCAATTTAAACTACCAAAAATTTATAATAACCTCAAATCTAGTCTTTTATTCTCTCCACTTCCAGAAGCACCTCTTTATACCAACTGTCGTTTTGTAATCACGTCTTTTGACATGATACCGTTGCGCTTTCCCAAGCGCTTTTCACCACTCATACCTTACCACCGCTACTACACTCCCCAAGTTCTTAAACAAGCACAACACATTATTTGCATCTCTCAGACTACGGCTCAGGATATCACCAATTTTTATGGAATTCCTGCAAATAAAATTACCCCGATTCCCCTAGCCCACGATCGCACTCACTTTCGCCCTCTCGATCTACCCACCTGCAACTACTTTCTCTACATTGGCCGCCAAGAACCTTACAAAAACATCCAGCGACTGATCGCTGCTTTTGCTGCGTTACCGAACTGCAAAGACTACGAACTATGGTTAGTAGGGCCAAGTGATTCGCGTTATACCCCAACTTTAAAAGCGCAAGTTGCACAACTCGGCATCACTAATCAAGTAAAGTTTCTGGACTATGTACCATATAGCGAATTGCCAAAAATCATCAATGAAGCGATCGCTCTGGTTTTCCCCAGTCTCTGGGAAGGCTTTGGTTTACCTGTCCTCGAAGCAATGGTTTGTGGCACTCCCGTCATTACCTCCAATCTCTCCTCCCTACCAGAGGTTGCTGGAGATGCGGCGATTCTGATCGATCCATACAACACTGGAGAAATTACAGAGGCGATGCAGGCGATCGCAACTAATTCGACACTGCGATCGCACCTTTCTAGTCAAGGTATTATTCACTCCCAACAATTCAGTTGGGAAAAAACAGGAAAAGCAACCGTTGAAGTATTATCCCGTTACATATAAAAAATAACTAAAGCGAGAATTTAGATCGCAGGATTTAGGATTTTGTCCAGATTTCAGATTATCTTGACTATTGACTCATAATTAATCCTCAATCCCTATGAAAGCACTAATTCTCTCTGGTGGAAAAGGTACACGCCTACGTCCCCTTACTTATAGCGGAGCCAAACAACTCGTACCAGTTGCTAATAAACCTGTTTTATGGTATGGCATTGAAGAAATGGTCGCTGCTGGGATTACTGATATTGGTATTATCATCAGCCCGGAAACTGGAGCAGAAGTCCAAGGGAAAACCGGAAATGGAGAATACTTTGGAGCAAACATCACCTACATTGTACAAGAGCAGCCACTCGGACTTGCTCACGCCGTCCAAATTGCCCATCCCTTTTTAGAAAATTCTCCCTTTGTCATGTATTTGGGCGATAACCTGATTCAACTAGGTGAATTACGTTACTTTCTGCAACAATTTAGTCAACAACAGCCAGATGCTCTGATTCTCTTGCGTTCAGTTGCCAACCCTAGCGCCTTTGGTGTCGCTGAGGTAGATGATACAGGACGGGTATTACAGTTAATTGAAAAACCCAAAGTTCCTCCTTCAAATCTGGCATTAGTAGGGGTTTATTTCTTTTCTCACCTCATCTTTGATGCGATCGCAAATATTCAACCTTCTGCCAGAGGCGAGCTAGAAATTACTGATGCTATTCAATACCTAATTAATCAGAATAAGCAAGTTTTAGCATATAATCTTCAAGGCTGGTGGCTTGACACTGGTAAAAAAGATGACTTATTAGAAGCTAACCGATTGATTCTCGATACCTATCTGACAGTATCAGTTCTTGGCGAAATCGATGCCCAAAGTCAGATTATTGGACGAGTCCAAATCGGTGCAAAATCTAAAGTAATTAACTGCACAATTCGGGGGCCAGTAGTCATTGGTAGCAATTGTCATTTAGAAAACTGCTTTATTGGCCCTTATAGTAGCATTGCCAACAATGCGACACTTATTGATACTGATTTAGAACACAGCGTGATTTTAGAAGGCGCTAAAATTGCCGGAATTCATCAGCGCATTATTGATAGTGTGATTGGGCAACGGGCACAATTGACTCTTGCACCTCGCCGCCCTAAAGCCTTGCGATTTCTAATTGGCGATGACTGTCAAATTGAACTAACCTGATTTACTTGGTGAAAAGAGGAAAAGCCACGGTAACAGTGTTACCTGCTAGCTGTAAAATACAAGCATTAAATTACTCACACAATTAACACTGTGGTGGGTTACTCGAAATAATATTGATGAGTATTTTACATACCAAAATTCCCGAAGTTCTACAACTCGAACCCAAAGTATTTGCAGACGATCGCGGATTCTTTTTTGAAGCCTACAACGATCGAAAATTTGCCCAAGAGACTGGTATTGTTACCAACTTTGTCCAGGATAACCACTCTTGCTCAAAACAAAATGTACTACGGGGATTGCACTACCAAATTCAACAACCCCAAGGTAAACTTGTTCGGGCCATTGTTGGCACTATCTTTGACGTAGCCGTAGATATTAGAAAAAGTTCGGCTACCTTCGGTAAATGGGTGGGTTATGAACTCAGTGCTGAGAACAAACGTCTACTGTGGATACCACCAGGCTTTGCTCACGGGTTTCTTGTGCTTTCAGAAATAGCCGAAGTTCTCTATAAAGCTACAGATTACTACGCACCCCAAGGCGATCGCACAATTCTATGGAACGATCCAGATTTAGCTATAGATTGGCCCCTGAGTGCGTCACCGATTTTATCAGCTAAAGACCAAGCTGGTAAATCTTTGAGGACTGCTGAAGTATTTGATTAAGTAGTCATTGGTCATTGGTCATTGGTCATTGGTCATTGGTCATTGGATTTTGTCAGATACCCAGCCTCTTGCTATACCCTAAGCTTACTTTTATAGTGTGTGGAAAAACTTTGTCTTTCATCAAACTAATTCAAACCACGTTAAAGAGTGGGCGTAGCTTCTCTTGGACAAATGACAAATGACAAATGACAAATGACAAATGACTAAATCAATTTTGCTGATTGGTAGCAACGGTCAAGTGGGTAAGGAACTAGAACAAACCCTCTCAAGCTATGGCGATGTTATCTCAGTAGCACGCCCAATAGTAGACCTTGCCCAACCCGATAACCTCCGCAACTTTATCAGAGCAAAGCAACCGCAAATCATTATTAATGCTGCTGCTTACACTGCTGTAGACAAAGCCGAAAGCGAACCCGAACTTGCTAGCGCTATTAATGCTACTGCACCCCTAATTATTGCCCAAGAAAGCCAAAAATTAGGAGCTTTTCTAATTCATATTTCGACCGATTATGTTTTTGATGGTAATGGCTATCGCCCTTACCAGGAAACCGATGCAACTAATCCCTTGAGTGTTTATGGTCAAACCAAACTTGCTGGAGAAGAAGCAATTCGGGAAGCCTGCGACCATCACCTCATCCTCCGTACTGCTTGGGTTTATGGAACCTTTGGCAAAAGTAATTTTGTCAAAACCATGCTGCGACTAGGTGCAGAACGCCAAGAACTCCGTGTTGTTGCCGATCAAATTGGTAGCCCGACTTGGGCGCAAGATATAGCGGCAGTTATAGCCCAGACGATTCCCCAGTTAACCCCAGAAATTAGTGGCACTTATCACTACACTAATAGCGGCGTTGCTAGCTGGTATGACTTTGCAGTTGCCATTTTTGAAGAAGCTCAACAGCTAGGCTTTCCTTTGAAAGTTGAACGTATTGTCCCCATTACAACTGCTGAATATCCAACACCAGCCAGTCGCCCAGCCTATTCTGTGCTTGCTTGTGGGAAAATTTCTGCCATTCTAGGGACTTATACGCCTCATTGGCGACAAAGACTTCGGCAAATGCTTAGGGATTTGAAAATTGGGAATGGGCATAGGGCATAAGGGAATGGCACACTTGTTAATCGCAAAGCCCTGATATAACTTGCTTTTTGAGTGGGGGGAGTGGGGGGGGTAAGACTTCTTCCCCGTCCTCCCACACCTCCCACACCCTGCCAGCAAGGAGGTTTCAGCTTAACAAGCGTG
>NZ_JAAGOG010000439.1:0-1367 GCF_010747425.1 Nostoc sp. UIC 10630 | reverse complement strand
TTTCGTGTGTTGCTTGATTTTTACTCCTTTCCCCCCTTTGCTAATAAAAGCTAGTAATGCTAGATTTCCAATATTTGTAATACTTCAGGGTAATTTATGAACAAGGGTGAATTAGTGGATGCTGTAGCAGCAAAGACCAACATCACAAAAAAGCAAGCTGATGAAGTGATTAGTGCTTTTTTGTCAGTAGTTATCGAAGCTGTAGCGAATGGAGAGAAGATAACGCTGGTAGGGTTTGGGTCATTCGAGAGACGCGATCGCTCAGAACGCGAGGGGCGTAATCCGAAAACCAATGAGCCAATGACCATTCCAGCGACCCAAGTGCCTGCGTTTTCTGCTGGGAAACAGTTTCGGGAGAAAGTAGCGCCATAGATGAATTGCTTTCCCACTAGCAATCCAATCAGTGCAAAGCCGTAACTCTCGCTTTTCTCAAGACAGCGTGGGGCAACGGTAGATGAAATGTGAGTGTTGAATCGTAGATGTTACACAAGTGCGATCGCTGCATTTATTTTGGGCATTCTGAAAAGATAGCGTTTACTGAAGAAAATCATGTTTAAAGGATTCGGTGGCCCAAAGAAAAAATCAGTACTTGAGGACAATGAACTGACCACAGGGATTGTTCAGCATCCAGTTACGGGACTTTGGCAGACATGGATATCATTTACAGGTAATGATATTCAATGTATTACCGCCCATGCGAACCCTGATGATGCTGACCGGGTAGCGAAACAGATTGCTGATGCTTGGAGTGAAGGGAAATATAAAACTGGGGAAGAGGTAACAGCTTTTATTAAATCACTGCCGAGTGATGCTGTCATAGACCCATTACCCCAAAATATTGTGATGCAACTGAGTCAACAGGCATTAAGCGCAAGGAAGTAAAAAAGTACGAATATCTTAAATTGAGTCATCCATCCAACCGCATTCACAGTCCCAATGCACCCGTGCTGACCAGTCCCGATCAAATTCAGCACTACACTGGGGGCATCTACCAGTAAACATCGGATGCCAATCAAGTAACTCCAGTTTTTGCTGTTGTGTCCACCGCTGTTGTGGTTGCAGTATTAATTCACCGTTGTAGTAGCTTGCCCCCTCCGGTTGCCATAGCTCCTCTGCTTCGGCGTTGGGGTCAAGTCGAAAGTCCAAGCAGCTCTCACCCTCTACCCCATCAGGGTGAACGACACAGACGAGGTGGGGGTTATGTGAATAGAGGAGACAGTTATCGCACTGGAGGAAGTTTTGGCATAGTATCAGTTTACTGTCTGTTCCAAGCGATCGCTTGTTGGTTCAACTGTATGGTTGTTTCGAGCGTCACAAAGAAAAAGGGAATTGTTGGGTCACGAATCAACTACAGGTAATCCTGCCAG
>NZ_JAAGOG010000513.1:0-346 GCF_010747425.1 Nostoc sp. UIC 10630 | reverse complement strand
TTTGCGAATGTGGCTTGACGCACACCTTGGACATTTCATAGTGATCGCACTAATTCATATTTCTATTCTGCAACGCCCAAAAATCTGAGATTTCCACTTCAACAGCGCCTCAAGGCTTATTACCAGTGTCTCTGCTGTGCGTGCTGGTGTGACGGTCAAATCAGAAAATAAATTTAGCTGCTTGGGTTCCAAGGTGATTAATGGAATGTACAAACCAGTAGATTATCCTCCACAACTCGATGGAGTTAAACTGTTAGCAGCTTACTAGAGCGATCGCTGCATTTATTTTGGGCATTCTGAAAAGATAGCGTTTACTGAAGAAAATCATGTTTAAAGGATTTGGTCG
>NZ_JAAGOG010000345.1:0-4958 GCF_010747425.1 Nostoc sp. UIC 10630 | reverse complement strand
TATAGGACTCATATCTGATTTTTGAATAAGATTTCAGATAAAACCCTTAAAAAACAGGTTTTTCAGTTTGAGTATGTTTTCAGAAATCAAATCCGAGTCCTATATCTCTTACTTAATGCTTTAACTCTAAACTCAATGTCCATCGATAACGTTTGCCGCTATCTTTCAGAACAGTATCCCGAAAGCTTTGCCACCTGGTTGTTAGGCAGAACCCCAGCAGACGTTAAAGACCTCAAAACTGAGTTGAGTGTTGAGCCAGTTAGAGCAGACTGCATTATTTTGCTAAATCCCCAAGAAGAGATTCTCCACCTAGAGTTCCAAGTTGCACCTGTATCAATCCCTCCAATGCCGATTCGGATGCTAGACTACTACGCGAGGCTGCGTCGGCAATACAGTTTTTATCCTATTGAACAGGTTGTCATCTACCTCAAAGAAACCACTGCAAACGCAGTTTTTATCGAACAATTTACCGACACTAATACAGTTCATCGCTTTCGAGCGATTCGGATTTGGGAGCAAGACCCCGCTCCTCTGCTAGCGTCTGTTGGTCTTTTACCTTTGGCGGTTTTAGCGCGAACAGATTCCCCTGAATCCTTGCTCTCTCAAGTTGCTGCTCAGGTAGATATGATTGAAGAACCCAGCCAGCAACGAAATATCTCAGCCTGTACTCAGTTGCTTGCAGGGTTAAAATATAACAACAATCTCATCACAAGCCTTTTGCGGGAGGAGCTTATGCAGGAATCTGTGGTCTATCAAAGAATTATTAGACAAGGAATTGAGCAGGGGAAACGAGAAGAGGCGTTGTCAGTAGTCATGCGCCTACTTCCTCGACGAATTGGTATAGTTGCTCCAGAATTGCGATCGCAGATTGAAGATTTGTCTCTTACTCAATTAGAGGATTTAAGTGAGGCGCTATTAGATTTTTCCACATCATCTGACTTGACAAGATGGTTAAATAATATGGTGCAAATCTGAAAGATTTACTCAACTTCCTCACAGAGAATTAACAGCGTTTCCATCGCTTCTGCTAGAGAAATCAACTCTGTCCAAGAGGACCCACTAACTAAATTTTGGGCGTGAGCTAATCGGTTTCGCAACTGTTCAGCAGACTTTAGGAAGCGTTCACCAAACCGTTTGGATTTTAATCCCAGTTGCTGGAGAAGTTCTGGCTGATTTAAAATCAACTCTCGCTTATCACAAAATTGCAGATAATCTAACAAATCCGTAGCTTCGTTTCTTTCCTGACTCTCTCGCCATAGCCGTTGAGCAACTTCTAAGCGCTCAGGTTTGAGGACTTCTTGCCAAGAATCTTGAGGATAGTAAATCCGCACCAGCCGCAGCAAATTCATTTCTAGGAGCGTTACCAAGCCAAACAGCAGCATTCGTGCGGGTGCTTTCTGCAAATCGCCACATGTAATAATACCACTTACCTGATTGCAGTCCAAGACAAACAATCGTGGAGTTTGTTGCAGGATGGGTAGCAACTTTATCAGTGGGGTGGAAATGGCTATTAGTTCTTTGGGATGAAACACCCGTTGATAGTCGCCACACTTGCCTTCTTTACCTTGAATCAAACTGGAGCGTTCTACATAACCGCTTATAATATCTCCTGTCTCAACGCCGATAACATCAAAATTTTGTGCCTGCATCCAATGCAGCACTTCTGTCACCTCCGCATTAGCTGGCATAGCTTTAAGGGGTTCTGCGACGTATTCAATGGTGATATTGTTCTCAAATAAACTCCGCAGGTCTTGAGAACGCGATTTTAGGTGTTTCATCCCCCGGCTGTGAACTCACGTTAGATAATCCTAGGGCACTCACGCGATGTCTGCGACGGGCTACGCCTACGCCAGTGGAATTTTCTGCCAGATTACCCCTGCAATCGCTATCTCGACAAATACCATAGGCTAACATCATACTATCCTAGTTACTATAAAGATAGTGATGCTTAGACATTTTCAAGGAACAAAATATTTTGTAACTACAAAAAAATAAATATTTATGTAGTTATTTAGAGCGGATTAGTTGATTTATTTTGCAAAAAATGCCGAAAATTATCGCAAAAAAAATGTTATTACTAAAACGACATATCGAATTGATAGTTGGTAGAATCTTACCAAGATAACCAAAATTGATAAATAATATTATTATGCCAAGAAAAGAACAAGGATGGGTTACATTTCAAACCTCAGAGGACGAGCGGAAGATTCTAGAGGAGTTTTGCGAGCAGTCTCAACGTACCAAGACTGAGATTTTGCGAGAACTTGTGCGTAGTCTCACTCAGCACTCGTCAGGAACAGTATTACCACCAACTCAGCAGGAAAAACAGGAAGATATTTACTATACTCAGAAGCCTAGCATAGAAAGTACTATTCCTAAGAAATCACTAAAAGTTAGCTCTCGCAATATTCTTAAAGGTGTTGTTAAACGAGTTGTTTATGGAGCAGTTAATAGTGAGGTAACTCTGGAAATTATTCATAAAGTAGAATTAACCTCAATTATCACCAGAGCTTCGGCAGAAGAGTTAGAACTATCTGAGGGAAAAGAAGCTTATGCAGTCATTAAGTCGAACGATATTGTCATTGCTAGAGAATAACAATATGTGATTTTAGGCGGAGGGATTAATTGGTATGATTCTTGTTTTGCTTGCTGCTATACAAGATTTTATACTCGCTTTTAAAAAATCTTGATCAACAATTATATCGTGTCCGGCTAAAGACTTATCATTTAGACCGCAGGTGGCAGGGGGAAAGAAGCTTTTCCGATTTTTGCACAGATGCGGTAATCATAAGTGATTGACTGGACTTGATATTAATTGGCTGTAGAGACGTATATCTATGCGTCCCTACTGGTTTTAACCTTAATTTGACATAGATAACAGATGTGTAACTCTTACAAGTTTTATCTAGCATAGGCGTAGCCCGCACTTCTCTACGAGAGGCTGCGCCCTAAGCGTAGCTATGCCGCAGGCTTTACGACTGCGCTCAGTACAAGAAGCTCAGTAATCATCGTAGATATCGCATCTACACCTACAGCAAAACTGACGAAGGTTACAACTTTTAGTAAGGATTTTTTGATAGAGTGATGCTTTGTCAAACGCTCTCATATTCATGTCGTCCCAGGTATCGCTCCCCCAATCACTCCATCCATACCTACCCCTCACCGCTCTTGCGCCTATGCAGGATGTGACAAACCTCTGGTTTATGAAGGTAATTGCCCACTATGGCAGCCCTGACTACTTCTTCACCGAGTATTTCCGCGTCAATGATACCTCACGGCTCAATCGTAACATTCTGGCAGCAATCACCGAAAACGACACGGGTCGCCCCGTTTTTGCTCAAATGATTGGCGAAAGCATTCCAGACTTAGTAAGAACAGCAATTGATCTCTGCCGCTATAATATCGCTGGAGTTGATTTGAACATGGGCTGCCCGGCACCTAGAATCTATCGCAAAAATGTTGGGGGTGGGTTGTTGCTCTCACCAGAAAAAATAGATCGGATTTTAGCAGAATTGCGGCAGGCAGTGAACGATCGCCCTTTGACTGTCAAGATGCGCGTAGGTTTTGAAAATACAGATAACTTTTACAAAATTCTAGATATAATCAATCGCCACAACATTGATTTATTGAGTTTGCATGGTCGCACAGTGAAAGATATGTACCACGGGGCAGTGAGATATGATTTAATTGCTGAAGCGGTTAGACGAGTTGATTGTCCAGTGCTTGCAAATGGCAATATCAACTCTGCAAAAACTGCTATTGAAGTGCTTTCTCAAACGGGCGCGGCTGGTGTGATGGTAGGGCGCTGGGCGATTGGCAATCCTTGGATTTTTAATCAAATTCGGCAAGCTTTGCGCTTCGAGCCGATCGCACCCGTTCCTTTAGTAGAAGTACGCAACTATATTGATCGTTTATGGCAGACCCCCACAGCAGCAACTATGCCAGAGCGATCGCGTGTAGGCTATCTGAAAATGTTCCTCAACTACATTGCTCTGAGTGTTGACGCTGAAGGTCATTTCCTGCGGCTGATGCGACAGACGCAGACCGAGATAGAATTATTTAACCTCTGCGATCGCGTTCTCCTTGCCGATCTGACGAAAACTTTAGCCCTAGCACCCTCCTTGAGCGTTTAAGTAACTATGGCAACTATTTGAAATAGGCATTTTTGACGCTTTATGAATACGAATGCGAGGTGCTGAAAATAGTACCTCGCAATCTATCTGTGCTGTTTATTTATGGAAGAGTGTTAATCACCATTAAGCAACAACAATTTTGTCGTTGGTTAGTGACAATCCAGCAGATAATTGAGCAAATTTTACCTGATTAAAGGCAGATGCACTGCCATCTTGGTCAAAGAACAGTCCACCTGTAGAAAAATCATAGATAAATCGTTGATTGCTTGTCGTTGCAGATGTTCCGACAATAAACTGACTTTGTTGAAGTGAACCTATTGATAACCCGCCACCAAAATCAGCAGCCGATACCTGAATCCGGTCATTAGTTACGTTGAAGTCATAAAGATGATCAACACCTTGATTAAAGCCATTGAAAACAAAGGTATCATTACCATCATTTCCATAGAGGCTATCATTACCAAAACCACCTGTTAGGATATCATTTCCATTGCCACCTTTGAGGGTGTCATTTCCATTACCACCGCTAAGGGTATTATTCCCTAATGCGCCAAATGCAGAGATGTAATCATTATCATCACCTCCCAAGAGTAGGTTATTGCCTGTTGAATAATCAACAATCAATTTATCAGCACCCGTGCCACCGTTAAGGGTGTTATTGCCTGATGTCCTGCGATAAACTCCTTTTTCGTCGCCGGAATTGTCGTATTCGTAGCCAGAAGCTGAGAGATAATCATTGCCATTATCTCCATTGAGTAGATTATTGCCCGTTGAATAATCAACATTCAAATTATCGTCACCAGCACCACCGTTGAGGGTGTTATT
>NZ_JAAGOG010000344.1:0-4962 GCF_010747425.1 Nostoc sp. UIC 10630 | reverse complement strand
GAACTAGAAAATCAACTAAAAAACAATGATCTGTCACAATCAGATGAAACGACAACAAAGCTTATTCTCTATTTTACTGGATTAGAGAAAGCTAAATTTGATGAAGTATCTATCAATAAATTACAATCTTACTGTTCAGACCTAAAAAAAATTGATAAGCTTTGGAATAAATATACAGAAAAAAGATATAGTTTTAGCTCACAGAAGGAGTGGGCTAAATCTTACCAACCAAAATTAATTAATAAAATTACACGTATAGAAAAAAAGGAGAACCTATTTAAAGGAAATATAGTGCCGAAGTGGGATGTATTTTCAATATTTGTTCCACCAGCCATTGCGAAGTTTGAACCAAGACCAGAATACCCTAATCTAGGCTTGGAATACAGTCCAGAATTAGAATCTATTCAACTTAAATTTTTATCGACTTGTCCTTTTGAAATAGACTTAGCTGAAGATGGTCTTGTATTTGATCCACCTTCTAATATTCGTATCAGACCTGATATTAATTACGAAATAAAATGTTCAATTAAATCTCAGGAAATAATACGAGTTTATAAAAATTTTAATGATATTTGGTATTATACAGATGCTTGTAATGGCGGTTGGATTAATAAAATTCAAGTTCGACTGAAAACGGATCAGTAACAACAAAGCTTTTTGTTAATTGCTAGTACCAGATAGAAGCAAAGCAAGCGATCACAAGTCATAAACAGGTAGCACGGTCAACGTCAACACTGTTAACTCAAAACGAATAGGTGGTAGTATTCACAACAATGACGCTTAAACCTGCCCAAACCGACCCATGCCCGATTCAGAAGACCCAAAGCAAGCCAGCAACGACTTACGCAATGCCCAGTTTGGTGGTGGGTTAATCAACGCTGACACAGTGAACGCTGGGCGAATTGGCGGCGATATCTACAACATTCACCTTGGGCAGCAGACCGTGGCATCAGGTAATCAGAATAGCCAGCAGCAAAAAATCCTGATTCTGGCAGCTATCCCTCACGGTTTGCATTTGGATCGAGAGATTAGAGAGATTGAAGAAGCCATAAGACGAGCCACAAGACGGGATTTATTTGAGATTCGCATTAGAACTGCGGTACGTCCTCAAGATATTCGTAGGGCGATCGCGGAAGAACGCCCTTGTATTGTCCATTTCTGCGGACATGGTTTGGAAGATGGCAGTTTGTTGCTAGAAGATGATGGCGGAAACAACAAACCAGTTGCACCAGCAGGATTAGCATCGCTATTTAAGTTACACGCTGATTATGTCAACTGTGTCTTACTCAACGCTTGTTATTCAGCTAAACCCGCTCATGCAATTAGCCAACATATCAATTATGCAATTGGCATGAATCAGCCTATTGGTGACAAGGCTGCAATTGCATTTGCTCAAGGATTTTATGATGGTTTGGGTTATGAAAATTCAGAAATTCAAAATGTATTCCAAAGAGCTTTTGACGAAGGTTTAGTTGCCATTCAAATGGAAGACACTTCACAGGGGCAAATACCAGTTTTACAGCAGAGGTTACAGAAAAACTTACAATTTAGCGATGAAAAGCCGGGACAAGTACCTACACAAGAGCTTGTTTCAAATATCCCATATTCAGTTGAATCCCCTCAAAGCACTTCATCTCCTATCTCGACAAAGCCAATGATTAGCCAGCGAGTTTTCATCAGTTATCGCTCTCAAGAGCCAGATGCTAGACTAGCGCAAGAATTTTACAACCAACTGGTAGCAGCTGGACACGAAGCCTTTATAGCTGGGGCAAGCATTAGCTGGGGACAAAATTGGGTAGAACGCATTGATGAGGAATTGAAACGCTGTGATTATTTCCTACTGCTGCTGTCAGAGCAATCGGCAAGCAGTGATATGGTGGCAGGAGAACTCAGGACAGCAAGGGAATTGCACAATAAGCTGGGCAAGCCTGTCATTTTGCCAGTTAGAGTCAATTTACCTTTTGATGACCCACTCAATTACGAACTGCGAAGTTTTTTGCAAACCATTCAGCAACGGCAATGGAAATCTGAGGCAGACACGCCAGTTATCTTATCGGAAATCCTCTCACTCCTATCAACAGGGTCAGCACCTAAACCCCTAGCTGAAGAAATTACTCCTACGCAAATTGTGGGCAACCGAGATCGCCCACCGTTGCCCGTAGCAGAACTAGAACTTCCAGGCGGGACGATACAACTAGCTTCTCGGTTTTACGTCCAGCGAGAGCCTTGGGAATCGCGTTGCTATGAGCAGATTGAAAAAAACGCCGGACTGATTCGGATTAAAGCCCCGCGACAGATGGGAAAAACTTCCCTTTTAGCCCGGATTTGCCACCATGCGACAGAGCTAGGCTATCGCACAGCTACCTTAGACTTCTTAGAAACTGATGAGTCAATTTTTGAAGATTTAACGGTTCTGTTGAAACGGTTTTGTGCGTTAATCAGTCGCAAACTGGGAATATCCCCCCGAAAAGTGTCCGAATTTTGGGATGAGGAATTATTTGGTCCTAAGGAGAACTGTAATGATTATTTTGAGCAGTACATACTAACAGATTTGACGGTTCCCTTATTTTTGGGATTGGACGAACTAGATCGGCTCTTTCCATTCAATACAGTGGCCAAAGAATTTTTAGCTCTGTTGCGTTCCTGGAATGAAAAGGCGAAAGTGAATGAAACTTGGGCGAAATTGCGGATGGCGATCGCCCATTCTACAGAATCTTATGTGGTGATGGACACCAATTCTTCTCCCTTTAATGTGGGGTTGGCAGTGGAGTTGCCAGAGTTCAACCAGAAGCAAATATTAGATTTAGTAGCACGGCATGGACTAAATTGGGAAACGGAGGAAACTAGACAACTGATGAAGATGGTGGGGGGACACCCCTACCTAGTGCGCCTCGCCCTTTATCACATTGCTCAAGGAGATTTGACGTTAACCCAACTTCTAGCTACTGCTCCCACTGATGCGGGGATTTATGGCGAACACCTGCGGCGGCATTTGTGGAATTTACAGCAAAACCCAGAGTTAGGCGCAGCATTCCAAAAAGTGGTGGCAACAGATCAACCCGTGTGCTTGCCCTCAATGTCAGCTTTTAAATTAAATGGGATGGGCTTAGTCAGTTTACAGGGCAATGAAGTGGTTCTTCGTCATGAGTCTCTATACCGTCCTTATTTTCAATCGCGCTTGAGGATCAGGGAATGAAGGACTCAACCAACAGCAACTATCGTTATCAAGTGGGGGGAGCCTTGGGTCAAGACGTTCCCTCTTATGTCACAAGGGCAGCAGATCACCAGTTCTACCAAGCTTTGCAAGCGCAAGAATTCTGCTACGTCCTCAAC
Organism: Nostoc sp. UIC 10630; assembly: GCF_010747425.1. Lineage (NCBI taxonomy): Bacteria > Bacillati > Cyanobacteriota > Cyanophyceae > Nostocales > Nostocaceae > Nostoc > Nostoc sp. UIC 10630. The sequence continues at coordinate 1,629 of NZ_JAAGOG010000344.1, read as the reverse complement.
TCCCGCCAGATGGGAAAATCTAGCTTGATGGTGCGGACTCTAGCTCGGCTAAAGTCAGAAGGTTGGGAGGGCATCGTCTTAGATTTTTCCGCAAAAGACAGTCAAGTTGAGCAGGCAGAACGCTGGTACAACGGTATCATTAATCAACTAAATCGTCATTTTGGCTTACTTGAGAATGCCCGTACTTGGCTCAAAGAAAGGGATTTTCTCTCGCCAGTAGAGCGATTAGAAGAGTTTATTGAAACGGGATTAATACCGGGTATTAATCAGCGTATCGTTATTTTCATCGATGAAATTGACAGTACCCTCAGCCTGCCCTTTACCGACGACTTTTTTGCTCTAATTCGCGCCTGTTATAACAAGCGGGCAGACAATCCAGACTACAAGCGACTGACCTTTGCGCTGTTGGGCGTGGCGGCTCCTGCCGAGTTGATTGCTGACAAGAAACGAACTCCTTTTAATATCGGTCAGGCGATTGACCTTAAGGGCTTTGAATTCGAGGAAGCCCAGCCTTTGGTTAAGGGGTTGGAAACAAAAGCCGACAATCCCCAGGCAGTCTTAGCAGAAATCCTCAAATGGACAGGAGGACAGCCTTTTCTTACTCAAAGGTTGTGTCAGTTGGTTGTAGATAACACAGAGTCCATCTCGGTAGGAAAAGAAGCTGAGTCTATTGAGAATTTGGCACACAATCGCTTGATTGAGAACTGGGAATCTCAAGATGAACAAGAGCATTTGAAGACCATTAGAAATCGCCTGTTGAGTAACGAACAAAAGGCTGCATATATACTGGAGTTGTATCGGCAAATTCACCAAGCTGGAAAACTCAAGTTCCAGAATACTTTTGAAGAAAGGGAATTACAACTATCTGGGTTAGTGGTCAAGCGAGATGACTGCTTAACCGTTTACAATCCCATCTATGAACAAATTTTTAACGGGCAGTGGATTGATACCCAGTTAGGCAAATTACGTCCATACGCAGAAAATTTTCGCTTTTGGGTAGCTTCTGGTGGAACTGATGAATCACGTTTGTTGAGAGGAAAGGCGTTACAGGAAGCAGAAGAATGGGCTAAGGATAAAAGCTTAAATTTTCAGGATAAGGAGTTTTTAGCAGCTAGTCAAACCAAGGAAAAACAAGAGGCAATCGCTGCATTAGAAAAAGAAGCTCAATTGGAAAGAGAGAGGAAAGATAGGGAAACAGCAGAAGAAAGAAATCAAGTACTGATTGCAGCTAACCAAGAAGCTCAAAATCTAGTTCGTGTAGGTAGTATTATTTTAAGTATGACCTTGTGTATAACAGTTATCTTAGGGATAATAGCAGTAAATTCTGGACGTGAAGTTATAGAAGCACAAAAGAAAATTGAAGAAATAAATAAAGCTCTTGTAAATGGACAAAAACTTTTAGAAGACGTGAATAAACAATTAAAGGATAGCCCATCTTCTCAAGTATTGGCTGAAATATCTAGGCTAATAGAAATTTCCAATAAAGTAGAAAATACTCAACTAAAACAAGCATTACTACATGCTTGTAAATCTTTATTCCATCAAACTAATGACGAATTAAGAGAAGCACAATCGCATATCAATACCAGTTTTGAATATTTGTTTGCCTCAGAAATATATAAAAAGCAA
>NZ_JAAGOG010000438.1:0-1373 GCF_010747425.1 Nostoc sp. UIC 10630 | reverse complement strand
GGCTCACTTCCCCAATTTTTATATTCCTAACTCACCCTGAATTCTATTTTTCCTCTGCCTAAAGTGACACAAGAGGGTTAAGGTCGGATAAATTGCTTGATCTAATAAAGTAGTGATTAAACTGACTCTTGCAGTACGAAAACCAGGAATTACAATGTAGTAGTAAATTTCTCGTACAATTATTGAAGGAGGTAGAGCATCAAATTCGTCTTTACTCAACCCTTTTGGGCATCTTTTAGGTTTATACCAAGTAACAAGCTTGTCACAGTCTCCAACGATTTTGCCTTTTCGCATGGTTGTTGTGCGAGATGAATGCTTACGAAATACAGCATCAGAATCAAGTTGTTTAATAGCAAACATATCAGCGTAAGCGCAAAACGCTTTATCCCCTAAAAGCACATCATTTGGTTTGAGAAAACTGTACAACCTCCTTGCTAATTTAATATCATGGGTGTTCAGAACCTCGATACATAAAGCAATAGCGGCTCCTGTAGCTAAACTGAATATCACCCCAATTTTGGCAATTGGGAATCCACATCCCGGCTTTTGACTACTGGGTTGCAGGTATTCTTTTTGGTTTTCTACAGTGTCCGGCATAGACACTGTTGAGCCATCTATTACTTTCACATTTCGACCACACCATAAATATTCTTCTGTAACTTTTTCTTCTAGTTTTTGTGCTGTTGAGTTGAAAAGTTTCTCTAATAATTTTTCTGGTAATCTTGCCCTAGCTTGACAATATCCGCAAGTATTAAGTTGACGGAACTTCTACCCCTGCTTCTGCCAAATGTGCAATTATTTTACTCACGGCATTATGGCACGTTTTGTCAGTATCTAAAACCTGCGATAAGAATGCCCATAATGTTATCAATGGGTCAAATAACCGCTTTTTATATTTAATTTTTAACTCAGCGATTGCAAGTTTTATTGCAGATTCAGGCAATAATTCTTTAAAAGGTAGTCCTAAACTCTGACTAAATTTATCAAGAGAGGATTTGTACTCGTAGTGTCACAGTAGTAATTATGCTATTGGCTTGCTCGTATCAAAGAAAGTATTTCATGAACGAGTAAGCTTTTTCTACCTATGAAAACTTTTTGGGCAACCCTCCACCGTTACCGCTTCCATTTCACAGCCCCTATAAAAAATAGCGATCGCAGGCAAGCGTCCACTGCTATTAACGCATTAATACTTGTAATGCTTATGCAGCATAGCTTATAGCTTTTCTTAGTGCCATTCGCTTATAGCGAGTCTGCGAGCGTCTGAATAATTGGGTTTAAGACCCCCACCAAATTTTCAATTTGGTGGTGCAACAATTCAGTGGCGGGTCTGAATCCCCGACTGATAGCGTTCGCGTTGGCGAAGCGTCTCGTAG
>NZ_JAAGOG010000343.1:0-4999 GCF_010747425.1 Nostoc sp. UIC 10630 | reverse complement strand
GCTATACATTGTGCTGCTCACGTCAAAGCAATTCTTGGGTTTACTATTCCCCTAGACTGTAAACCTATTTGGTTGCTAGCCACTTTAGTAGAGCAGCTGGGGCTAAAACTGACTTTCCGCAAGCAGGGTAAACGGGGTCAACAGGTGAAACTTTTCTCTTTATCTAAAGAGGAATTAGAATTTGCAATGCATGTAATTGCTCATCGCGTGGAAAAGCGTAATCAAAAAGAAAATCGAACCTATTACGCTGCTCAAACCCCTGCTGCGTATAGTGTAAACCCCAATCAGCAGGCCGTATCCACACCCCCCCCTAATGCTATAGGGAACTCCCATTGCCAAGGGGAGGATACTACCGAATTTGAGTCGCCTCCGACCGATCGCACTACCCTACTTCATTGCGTGGAAATGCTTCGCTCTGGTATTTCTCGTGGAGTGGACGCAATTAAAGGCATTCTCAAGCGATGGGTTGAGGATTTGCGCTGGGATACGGTGCTGGAACTTGAAGTGATCGCCGCGAATGAACTGCGACTTGTCGAGGATGAAGTCCCGGAATTTTATGCCTTGCTCTCTGAAGATGTGTTGCCTGTTGAGGGGTAAAGTCAGCATCACATGCACGCAATTATGAGACAATTACTTATTAGAATCTAGCAAGCGAGAATTGCTGTTCTGATAAGTAAATGCCTCAAACCATTGAAAACACCGCACCCTCTCCTCTCGCTCTGCCTTCTCCCATCCCGCTAGTCGAACATCCGGCTGCGGTCTATTTGGCAACCCTTTCCCCTGGTTCCCGCCCCACAATGCGCCAAGCTCTCAATGCGATCGCGCGATTGTTAACCAACTCAAGTTGTGATGCGATGACCCTGAACTGGGCAGCACTGCGCTACAAACATACGGCGGCAGTCCGCTCTGTGTTGAGCGAAAAATATGCACCAGCTTATGTCAACAAAGTGCTGTGTGCTTTGCGGCGAGTTTTAAAAGAAGCCTTGCGGTTAGAGATAATGGATGCTGTTGATTTTGCTCGTGCTGTAGACATTCCCAACGTTAAAGTCACCAAGCAATTGCGGGGACGTGTTCTCACGGCAGAAGAAATCGCCCAATTGATGCAAACTTGCTTTGATGACCCTACCCCCACTGGTTATAGAGATGCTGCAATATTTGCAATACTCCGAGGTTCTGGAGTCCGCCGCTCTGAAGTGGTGAATTTAGACTTGAGCAACCTTGAAGAGAATACTGGGGCAATAGAAGTGCGTGGTGGCAAAGGTGGTAAAGATCGGACTGTGTACTTACCCGATGCTGCTCTTACTGTCGTCTTGGACTGGTTATCGCTTCGAGGCTACGAGGCAGGCCCTTTACTATGTCATGTCAACAGAGGCTCAAGGATAGTGCGGCGACGACTTACCTCTCAAGCAGTGCTGTTCATCTTGCAAAAACGTGGTTTAGAGGCGGGAGTAACTAATTTCTCCGCTCACGATTTCCGTAGAACTTTCATCTCTGATCTGCTCGATGCTGGTGAAGATATTTCTACAGTTCAAAGGTTAGCTGGACACACGAACAGTGACCAGACTGCCAGATATGACCGTCGCGGTGAAGAAACTAAACGCCGTGCTGTCCAAAAGTTGATTATTCCAGGACAGAGGAAGAAATCTCCTCTACGCTGATGTAGTTTCTACACTTTTTCTACACGTTCCTGGCTCTGAAATGCGATCGCGATCGCTCTTCTTTTCGGTTTAGTGATCTGTATGGGTATTTTCAGCAATTAGCGTCATCACTGAGGATATTTAATACTCAGTCTCTGGCGAAGAAGATTGATGCTGGAATTTCTACGGGGTGATGTCTATATTTATTTGCTCCCAGCGTAACCGCTATGAAGAGATGCTATCGCCAATGGCGATAGCATCTCTTCATAAAAGGCATTGCTTGAGGAATGCGCTGAGGCATTTGGCGATGATACTATCAAGGTAATTCATCATGATAAATTACACGATTTAATAAGCGTGGCCAGTCCCAGTTTACCTAGATGACACGTGAACATGAGCAATACAGGGCGTACAAAAAAACTAGCATCTTTCAACTGTGACCAAAGGATTTGGGAGCAGTTTATCGCCCGTTGTAAGTCAAAAGGGACGACCGCAACAGCCACGCTGATCGAATTTATCGATCTCTACGTAGGCGATTCCCAAGATAAGGTTGATACAACAGGTGGTAACGATTTAGACGAACGCCTAGACTCAAAGATTAAGGCAAGTGTAGAGAAGTACTTAGTGGAAAGTAATAAAAATCACAGTAGTCCGACTAATGAAATGATAAGAGCTATTTGCGAAAGACTTGATAAGCTCGATTCAGAGTTTTCAAATGAATCTAATAGCAATCAAACTACAGCAATTGATAATCTCGCCAATTTAGAACAAAAAGTGGAGAAGATGTATGCCCGAATGACACAGTTGGCTGAGGCGATCATTAAAATTCAAGACTATCTCAACAACCAACAAAAGCGGGGACAGAAATCGCACTACAATAATTCATCATTCAAAGTGCATACTCCCAGAATGCAACCGTTAACTGAAGAAGGTTTGGCCAAGAGGCTTGGTGTAAGTGAAGAAAGTGTACGCAAGGAGCGAATTAAACTCCCCCCACCGCTTTTTGTAGCATGGTGTAAGGGCAAAGATAGATCCGGTATTGGGTGGGAATTTAACGAAAATACGGGATTTTATCATCCGGTAAGTTAGTAATTTTATTCTTTTCAAGAATTTCGGAATTTACACTGACTCGCCCGCCGAATAGAGTGATTGCAGATAATGACAATTAGGAGCTTTAGGTGCAGCGAAAAATCGAATTAAAAAGGGGTTTTGATAATACAACTGTTGAAGCATATTTGGTTGATTTAGAACAAAGACATGTTGATGATTATGTTAATGAGTGGGTCGAAAAATTAAGGTTATTTAGTCAAGAAGATAAATACTGGGACTGGGTATTTAAATTAAGATATATTGGCAATCAACAAAATCTTGAAGGTTACGCAGTTGAGTGCGAAAACAAAACTCAAGGATTGATGATAATAGAAACACAAATGCACGGTTCTCGGTTGAATATTGGTAAGAGGTTAGTTTATATTGATGGCATTGCCACTGCCCCCATTAACCGAATCGAGATTCAACGCCCACCTCAATTCAAAGGTGTTGGTCAAGCACTGTTAAATTTCGCAAGAATTAGAAGTGTTGAGTTAGGGTATGAAGGTAGAGTTGGGTTGCATTCCTTACCAAGGTCTGAAGGATTTTACGAAAAACAAAACATGTTGAACTGCGGTTCGGAAGAAGAATATGAGAATTTAGTTTACTTTGAGTATGGTGTATTGAGACGAAGATAAAGTTCGAGCGGGTAAAAATTTATGAATCATCAACAGCAAAAGGATAATTTTGAGGCAAACGAGTCAATAACAACCCAAGAAGCTATAGATTTACTTTTTGGTGAAGGATGGCTCGAAGAGGCTGTTTGCATCGAAGATGAAGCAAATTGCACTATTGGCGCTGGTTTGGATTGGGGTAATGCATTACCACCTTTAATGCTCAACCTTCCTTTATTTGGCCGCCTATCAACGCTGCGTGTATCTCTCAACCGCGAAGTCAGGCTAATAATTGAAACATGGGATTTAGGTATAGGTACAACTTCTGCAACAGAAACTGCAAGGGCACGCATTAAAGAGCGGTTGCTATCCCCTTCGTCTGAGCTAATACCTCACTTGGAAGCTACTTTGTTGCAAGATGATTTATACAATGAAGAGTTTATATCTAACCGAGAAGCTCTAAAATCCTTACTTGCAGTAGTTCTTACTGATTCTGATAGAGAAGAAATTGCAGAGAAGGCTGCGAATTCAATACGCACACAAGTTATGTCTAAAGTGGATTTTTCCGGAAAACTTTCTGCGTAAATATAATCACAATAATATCGTGTCAAATTAAATAGTGCATTTTTGTTCCAGTGCTACTCCCGGTTGTCAACCAGCTTAGATCAAGGAGTTGACAAATATAAATCCTGATTCTTTCGTTGATTGATAAGTTTTGCTTAAGTCTGTTCTTTAAATGTGGTGCTTGACGGCTATTGATTTATGCTAAACAGCGTTTTATTCAGGGTTATTACGGTTGTTGATGTATAAAAAAGTATGAACTATTAATATATATTATATTTTAGTTCTAACGTATGAACAACCTTGATGTAATACTTAATAAGGCTTTGATGCTTGGTAGTTCGATGGCATTAGATTGCCATAATTCAGATGTCATTGAAAAACAACTAATTATAATTTCTAACACGATTTTAGATTTGCATCATATAAAAGGTGAGTTAGCACCTACACTAAAAAAACTCGATGAAGAAATTGCACGGATTGATGCTATTCGTTTGACAAAAGGTGTTGTAGGTGTTGGTTTAATTTTACTTGGTCAAAATGGTAGTGATGATGATAATATACTCTCACAAATAGCTTCAGAAATTGCTTTAGAAATTGGACATGATTTTTTGGATGAAGCGATTCACGATGAAAACCATCTGCGGGAGGTTCGGAAAATATTTTGGGATTTGGTGCAGACGATTGATATTTTTATTCAGCAAGGTACATGGCTAAAAGAGATTAGCTCTCAATGTTTTCTGATTTCAGATAGTATTTTCGATACAGAAATTCAAAAACATTCCCAAAATTTACCGTCTTTGGCTGCACAAATATCCAAATTATCATTCAGCATTCGGTTAGATTTTAGCTTTAGCCAACCAGAATTAATGCAAGACAAAGCAGCAACAGCAATGCTTGCATTAGAGCGCTTAATCAAAATAAAAGATAAATTAAACAGTTTGTCATCTTCAATTGATAATACAAAAAAATTTTTGGTTAGCCATCATACTATAAATTCGTTATTTTTAGTATTTGGTGCAGCGATTACACGAATAGTATTTAATAATAAAAACGAAATAATTATTTATATTGAAAATCAACAGTATAGGTTATTAG
>NZ_JAAGOG010000437.1:0-1389 GCF_010747425.1 Nostoc sp. UIC 10630 | reverse complement strand
CCCTCTTGTGTCACTATGGCGGTAGTATAATAATGTACAAAACCTAGAACGAAGACACAGAGCATGGTAGAGCCTCGTTCACCCATAAAAACCGTCAAGTTTGTGGATGAATATTGCTTGTGGTATAAAAATCTGTTTTCAGATGTTAGGAATTTTGAAGCTTTCAAATATCTACATCTAGGATGTATCTCTGATTTAAAACGGAAAAGTCTACCTGAAATAGCGAAAATTGTCGGGCTAGATAACTATCAAGGACTGCATCATTTTTTAACTACATCATCTTGGGACGTAGAAGAGCTAAGAACCTTGAGATTAGAGCTAATTTTAGAGGTATTAAAAAAAAGACCAATCATTTTAATTATTGATGAAACTGGAGATAAAAAGAAAGGCAATACAACAGATTATGTCAAACGGCAGTATATAGGCAATTTGGGCAAAGTAGAGAATGGGGTTGTGGCAGTTACAGCCTATGGTGTGTTCTGTGGGATGACATTCCCACTACTGTTTGAAGTGTACAAACCACGAGAGAAGTTAAAGCCAGGAGATAAATATCTGACCAAGCCTCAAATCGGGGCAATGCTAATACGAAAGTTACAGTCGATGGGTTTTAAATTCAACTTAGTACTAGCTGATAGCTTATATGGCGAAAGCGGTACAAATTTCATATCTGTATTAGATGAACTAGATTTAAATTATTTAGTAGCAATCCGCTCAAACCATTCTGTAGACCTACTTCCGAGACAACATACCCAATATTTAAAGTGGCATCGCTTCAAACGAGTCTTTTCTGATTTGAGCAGTGAAAATCGATTTATTCGTGAAATAATTCACGGGAAACGTGGAGAACATAGATATTGGCAAATTACCACAGATCCAGATACATTACCTGGAAACTCTACTTGGTATGTAATGAGTAAATACCTACACATTACCCCAAGAGAAGTTGGAAATTTCTATGGTTTAAGAACATGGGTAGAATATGGCTTAAAGCAGGGTAAGAATGAATTAGGCTGGGCAGATTATCGCTTTACTCGCTATGAAGATATTGAGCGATGGTGGGAGATTGTATGTAGTGCTTACCTCTTGGTTAGCCTTCATTCAGAATCTCTGCGTCCTTCTCCCCCAGATTTTCAATCAACATTTGCTTCTCACCCCTGCTGGGATAATGGTAAAGGTTGGAAAAATATTCTGAATAATCTCCGCTTAATTGTTCAACCTTTTATCCTATTTAACTTAATCCAACCTTGGCTGACAGTCTTTCCTATCCCTCAACTTTCATTGGGATTTACTAAACTTCAAGCCATCGTTTATAGGCTCACTTCCCCAATTTTTATATTCCTAACTCACCCTGAATTCTATTTTTCCTCTGCCTAAAGTGACACAAGAGGG
>NZ_JAAGOG010000342.1:0-5023 GCF_010747425.1 Nostoc sp. UIC 10630 | reverse complement strand
GATGAAAGCTATATGTTTCAGCTTTTAAAGGTTAAAATAGAGGCGATCTTTAAACAATTTTCAAAGCTATTTAATACTTAACCTATGATACAACACCGACTAATAGAAGAGATATATTGCTAACGAAACTCCGACAATTTTAATTAACAAAAATAGCGAAGATACGTAAATTTGTAGCTATTTGCCTGACGAAAATTGTTAGCGACAGAAGAGACTTACCAAAATTAAAAAGTCTTTCCTAGTTACGTTAATTAGTAAAGCCATAGTCTAACTGGTTCCAAGCAAAATTATAATTTTCACTTAAAAATTTTGAGTTAATTAAGTAGTTAATTACTTTGAGGTGCTTATGACTTCTACAAACGTCAACTTTTTAGAACAAAGCGTATCAAAATTTCAGCGTTTGGATGCAGACGATCGCTTGACTGTCTTAGCCTTACTTTATACTGAAATTTGTGATGAAATTCCGTCGCTCTGTCTCAATAATGTACCAAATGAAAACACTGCAAATTTAGTTGCACAAATTCAAAAGCTGCCACAGGCGGAACAGTTGTTTGCTTTGCGTCAGTTGCTAAACAAAGATGAAGTAGGAGAAACAGCAATTCCTACTGAAGAGTACGCTTCAATGAACGCTGATGATAAATTAGGCTTTTGGTATCAATTAGCCCAAAACTTGGGAACTTCAATCATCGGTGTCCCAGATGACTATATACCTTCTGAAAAAGCTACAGAAGTAGTAGATTTACTTCACACACCAAACATTGAAGATTTAGTGACTTTCTTCAAGCGGGTGCTGTAGTTAGACGAGTCAAATACAGGTTTTGTGTAGTAAAATCTGTCCCTTTCCGATTCGGAGAGGGACAGATTTGAACTAAAGTTCAAAATAGAGAGAGATTCGTCAAACCCATAACTGCTTGATAACGACCTAGAGCGATTAAAGGAAAGTATTGTTGATACAGATGATATTTGAGATAGAAATGGCAAGGAAATCCAGTTCCTGTAAAGTCCGCCTCAAACCAAGTACCATCAGGCTGTTGAGTTGCAACTAGATAGCCAATTCCCTGCTCAATAGCCTTAAGAGCTAATTTACCAGTTGCTTCACCTGCTGCTAAGAGGCCAATTAAAGCCCAAGCGGTTTGAGATGCAGTACTATTTCCTTTTCCTTTGAGACTGGGGTCATCATAGCTGCGGCAAGTTTCACCCCAACCCCCATCTGGGTTTTGACACCCCACTAACCAAGCTGCTCCCCGTTCTATACTGAGTTTATGCCTTTGAGGATCAATTAACGCTAAGGCTGACAAAACGCCACTGGTTCCGTAAATATAATTTACACCCCAACGACCAAACCAACAGCCTTCGGTTTCTTGTTCGCGCAGAAGATAAGTTAGCGATCGCTCTAAATTATCACTATCAATTGACAAATCACAAGCACCAAGCATTTCTACGACTCTAGCCGTAACATCTGCGGTGTTTGGATCAATCATCGCTTTCAAGTCGCCATAAGGGATGGAGTTCAGCCAATCTTGATCGTTATCCAAATCAAAGGCAGCCCACCCGCCTGGTTTACATTGCATAGATGCAATCCAGTTTACCGCCCGTGCGATCGCAGCCTGCTTGATTTTTTCATTAGGGAGTTTCACCAAATGTAAAGCCATCACCACCACCGCCGAGTCGTCTACATCGGGATAAAACCGATTGTCAAACTCAAACGCCCAAGCGCCTGGTTTTCCTTGGCGATTTTTTACAGCCCAATCTCCATAATCTAAAATTTGTTTTTGCAACAACCATTCCCCAGCCTTTACCACAACTGGATGATCGGGTGCAAAGCCAGATTCTACCAAAGCACGCATCGCCCAAGCTGTATCCCAAACAGGTGAAACACAAGGTTGAACTCGGTAACTATTCTCTGTTTCAATGGCAAAGTTATCAATTGCTTGCAAACCTCTTTCCACAATCGGATCGCTGCGGTCATAATTGAGACAGCGCAAAGCTAGCATTGAATTCAACATCGCCGGAATAATGCCGCCCCAGTCGCCTGTCGCTTCTTGCCGTTCTAAAATCCATTTTTCGGCGGCTTTGATACCTTCTTCGCGGAAGGGGACTAAATTCAGGCTTTCTGCCCATTTGAATCCTTGGTCGAGGGTGAGGAATAAATCAGTCCAATCACCACTTTGGGGTAATTCCCACCGGACTCGATCGACACCTTCAGCGTATAGCTCATCTAGGTTGATAGTTGGATCGGTGATAAAAACAGGTTTGCGATCGCACACAATCAGCAATGGTACTGTACTGGAACGTGCCCAGCTAGACATTTCGTAGATATTAACTGGGAAAGCTTTGGGCAACAACATGATCCAAGGCGGTAGCGAGGGAATACCGCGCCAGTTGTAGCAGCCAATCAAGGCTAAGTGCAACTTAGTAAAAATCCGAGTTTTGCTGATACCGCCCCGTTTGAGAATAAAAGCTTTCGCCCGAATCATCGCCGGATCTTTTGCTGGGACACCTAGCAGTCTCAGCGCCATGTAAGCTTCAACTGAAGTGCTAAGTTCTCCACCATCACCGTAATAAAGCTCCCAGCCGCCATGCTGTCGTTGCTCTTGACGCAGATATGCTTCAACTTTGTGCAAAGGTCTAGTTTGATCCGTTCCCCAAATCTTATGCAAAAGGACGGTTTCAGCAGTGATGGTGACATTAGATTCTAACTCTGCCCACCAGTAGCCTGCCGGATTTTGTATCGAAAGTAAATATTGTTGACTGGCTGCGATCGCTTCTGCAACTTGATTGACTTTTACCCTGTCTTGTGTTCGCATCAAATACTATTTAACCTCAACACTCAACACTAGTTATAAAGATGGCAATAGGATGAAAAAAATTTTTCCTCTATCGGTAGACATAGTATTGTGTCTGAGTCACTGAAAATTTGCAATAGGTCATGGGTGTAATTGTATTAGGATTGATGCTGTTATCCTTGACAATTTGGTTAGGATTACTGTGTTTTTGGGGACAATTTTGGCGGACAGACCAAAAATTAGAGATGGGAGAAACTCAACTACAATCGTTACCTGTGGTTTGTGCAGTCGTTCCAGCGCGTAACGAAGCTGAGTTCATACCAACTAGCTTGCGATCGCTCTTACTCCAAGACTATCCTGGTTCTTTCAACGTGTTTTTGGTAGATGATCGCAGTACAGACCGGACAGCAAATTTTGCCGAAGGGGTTGCACACGCTGTAGGTAAACCCCAGCAATTGCATATTATCTCTGGCGAATCACTGCCTGCTGGTTGGTCGGGTAAACTTTGGGCAGTTGAGCAAGGTATAAAGAGCGCTAGTAAATTCGCACCTGACTATTTTTTACTGACCGACGCAGATATCGAACACGATCCTAGTAATCTTCGCCGACTCGTTGCAAAGGCTGTTCAAGAAGATTTAGACTTGGTTTCGGTAATGGTGCGACTTAGATGTGAAAGCTTTTGGGAAAAACTTTTGATTCCGGCTTTCGTGTTTTTCTTCCAAAAACTCTATCCTTTTAGCTGGGTTAATAATCCAAACAATCCCACAGCCGCCGCAGCTGGAGGTTCTATTCTGATTGCCCGTGAAGCTTTGGAGCGAATTGGAGGCATTCAAGTTATTCGCCAAGCTTTAATCGACGATTGCGCCCTGGCGATGGCGGTTAAGAAGAGCAGAGGAGCAGGGGAGCAGAGGAGCAGAGGAGACAAGGAAAATAAGCACGCCCCATACCCAATGCCCAGCCAAGGGCGTATCTGGCTAGGATTGAGTACCTTGACTCGGAGTTTGCGCCCTTATGACTCGCTGGCGACGATTTGGGATATGGTTGCTCGTACTGCCTATACTCAACTTAATTATTCGCCATTACTACTCTTGGGCACTTTGGTGGGGATGCCTTTGATTTATCTAGTTCCACCGATGTGTGTAATTCTAGGTGCAGTTTGGGGCAATTGGGCGATCGCACTTACGGGTTTATTAGGATGGCTATTGATGACTTTCGCTTACTACCCAACAATCCGCTTTTATAAATGTTCTCCGTGGTTCGCGTTAAGCTTGCCTGCGATCGCTTTTCTCTATACGCTGATGACTCTAGACTCAGCACTACGTCACTGGCAAGGGCGTGGCGGCGCTTGGAAAGGAAGAGTTTATCCCAGCCCTTAAAATTTCTTAAGTTTACTAAATTCCCTATTGCTCTGGGAGCAAAATTCGACTTGATCTTATATCTACAGGTATTGTCCTTGACTTATCAACACTTGTCGATAAAGCACCCGATTGGGAATATTAAAGTGAAGTAACCTTGCAGTCCCTTGACGGCAATAATATGGTCTACTTCATGGGTATAAATAGAAAAGTTTTGATGGATTCGGCAATATTCACAGCGTGCTGAAGCTCTCTGGATCGCTAACCTACGGAGTTCCACAGAAATCGAATTAGAAGTCATGTTAGCTGATTGCAGAATAAGCTCGTGCTTTTAATAAAATCATCATTTGCTCTAGCTGCTCGTAAACATCTAATTCTGCTAATTCAATTTGACTGAGTGTTGCAGAGCGATTTTTTTCCAGTAATTCTTGTAAGCGTGTTTGAGATTGAAATGAAACTTTAAAATTAATAATTTCTTCTGGTTTTGGCCCTTTAATTAAAAAATCAATGGCTTCTTGATAAACTGCTGGAATATTTGTAGTCTCCGGGTTGACTATTGGCTGAATGGTTATTGGTACATTAACAATGTCTAGTAATCGCCAAAGCAATTCGGGTAAGCGATTTTGCAGAGGTTCTAAATGTTGAGCTAGTTCATCGGGAATTTGAATGGTGAATTCTGCCATTGGTGCTTTTGTTGCTATTTTGCACTCTTAAGAAAATGCTTAGATTTTGAAATACTTAGGAAGGGTTCTGCTGACTTCGGTGGCGGAACCCTTTTGAACAACATGATATTTTTGCTGATTTAGAAACACAAATTAAAAAACAAGAAGATTCTTAAACAGGTAGCGTTATCCAATGCCCCATTCCCCATTCCCCATTCCC
>NZ_JAAGOG010000341.1:0-5056 GCF_010747425.1 Nostoc sp. UIC 10630 | reverse complement strand
GGATAATTTTTTGTCAAAGATTGGTAGTCAGTGGTGGTGACTCAAAATCAAGCAAGAAAGTTGATTTCAGTCCCCACTTTTAACTTCGTAATGAACTCAAAAGCTTATTTTTTACTCCAGCATCAATCATTTTGGCGTAGGCATCACTCCAGGGCTATTTCATTCTAAAAAGTTGTTTGAGTGTGTCTAAACCAAAAGAGCAGAGTCGTTGGGCTTGTGCCATATTTTTAAACATCTGATCGCGGTATAAATTGAGTGTAAAATTGCGAGCGATCGCAAAATTTTCAGGGAGGGGGGTAGTGCGAATTCTAGATTTATCTTCGCCTTGGGTAACATCTCTAACATAGTGGACTTTATTTTCAACACCCCAATATCCTCTAATTCGCTCAGCTAATTCTTAAGCAGTTTCATTTAAAGATGAAATATAATAACGGGTTTCATGAGTTACTTCAATAACATTGTGTGTGAAAACCTGACGTTCTGATTTGACTTGAATCAAAGTGCTAAGTCCTGGCCAAGAGCGAATACCATCAAGATTTTGACAAATACTGACATGACGCTTTTCAATTCGACCATGCCCTTTGTTTATCTGTTCATAAGTGAATTCTGGTATAAAATTGGCTTTAACATCAATGAAAAGATTAGGTTGATTGCCTTTTAAGGCGGCAACATAATCATTTCCACTATTTATAATCAACTCACAAGTTTTTTTTGAGTATTAATAGCATCAAAGGCAAAAACAACTCCCTTGAAAGCCAGTTTTGAAATCAACTCAGGTAAAGCTTTGATTTCATTAGTTTTGGCATCGACTTGAAATGGCTCTAAAATTAAGCCTCGCTCAACAATATAAGAACTAACTAACATAATCGCTGGATGCGAATCGGATTTAGGGTTATCATTTTCAATCAGATATGAACCTTTGAGAACTTTGCCATCTAACCCAACAGTTTCTCCAGTATTTGGTTGTACATTAAAGAATTTGCTCAGACACACGGAATAATCTTCGTAATCCACGTGTAATAAGGCACGACGCACAGTGCTATAAGATGGTAGTCTATTTTTCGGCGGTTGAAAAAGGTCAATCAACGGCTCACGGTAGCTTGAAATCCAGTCTCCAATTGCTAAAAATCCTTTGTTCCCTGCTGCGATCGCCAATGTGAAAAGTGCCAAAGATAATGGTAGATTATGTCTCTGTCCGGCGCGGCGACGGGGGTCTTTTAGACCTGCAAAAGCTTTGATAATTTCGATTTCAGACACGGTAATAGATGCTTGAAGTAGAACTGGCGCTGCATTTTACCATATCGCGTCTACATTTAGAATGAAATAGCCCTGGGCATCACTCAAGGGCAAAATAGATAATTGAAAATATACATTTCCCGTGAAGATAGATTTATTCTGTATTCATCCCTGTCTTGTAGAAAATGATTTTGGTACACACAATGCCAAAGTTATTGTTCTTGCTGCCATAAATAAAGACATTGATAGCCATAGTAAATGACTATTATGGAAATACATTGCTGTAATTGCTGATGGAATAAAACCGATTACAGTGGCTTTCAGCATAGCTTGGCGAAGTGTATGACCTTGAGTCAACCCTAAAAAATAACCGTCTAGCGCATAAGCGACTGAGCCAAAACCCAAAACTGGTAACAACCAAGGAATATAAGAACGTAAATTATTGATAATATCAGTATGATTGGTCAGCAATCTTAACAGTGATTCTGGGGCAAAAATAAATGCAGTAGCAAACATTAATCCTATAACTAAGCTACTGACTACAGAAGTTTGCAACAGTTGTTTTAAAGAAGTAATATTTCCACTACCTTGAAAAATTCCAGCCAAGCTCTCAGTAGCGAATGCCAAGCCATCAATGAAATATGCTGTCAAGCTCACCAATTGCATAAGCAGGGTATTTGTCGCCAGAATTTCAGTTCCTAACATAGAACTGAGATTGCTAAACATCGCCATTGTCGAAATTAAAGCGAAAGTCCGAACAATAATTTCTACATTCAGCATGAAAACTGATTTTAAAGCAGACAGGTTAAATACTTCCCCAATTGAAGCTTGTATTTGTTTAAATGAAATTGTTTGCCAATATAGCAAAGTACCTACTATTAGCATCAGATACTGACTAGTGGCTGTCGCTAACCCAGCTCCTCTACTTGACCATCCCCACTGAACAATAAATAGATAATCTAGTAGTACATTTGCACAATTACTAATAGCTGAAAGCAACAAAACTTTACTACTTTGGGCTTGTCCAAGAAACCAACCAATCAAGACAAAGTTAATCAATGTTGCTGGGGCACCCCATATTAAAGCATTATAGAAATCAACACCAGAAGTTTTAACTTCTGGTGTTGCACTTAGAATTGCAAACCCTAATATTTGTAAAGGTTTTTGAAATATCAGGATGGCAAGTCCTAATATCAGTGCTAAAATTCCATGCTGTAAACCAATCAGTACTGCCGATTGGTTATCTTTACGCCCTATAGCCTGTGCAACCATTCCAGTTGTACCCATGCGTAAGAAACCGAATGTCCAATAAATATAATTGAATAAAATTGTTGCTATTGCCACACCTGCTAAATGACGAATCTCCGTTAAATGCCCTAAAAACATTACATCTATTAGTCCTGCCAACGGAACCATTAGATTTGAAAGAACATTTACAGATGCCAGTTTTAGAAAACTGCGAATGAATGCTGAACGTTGAGCAAAGATAGACAAAATTAGTAAATCCCTTGACCACAACAATGACCTACATTGGAGTTATTTTTTCGGCTTATCGGTCAGAATACCTTTCCTGTATTCTGACGACTGACGCATGTATTCTGATTGATAATTTTTAAAAATCATTATCCGTAAAGGGAACTATAGATGGTGAAAACCTTTTCAGCGATGGGTCAAATTCTAACCTCGCGGCATAATCATCTGTTTGTGAGACGGACAGTTCAATTGTTTGCTGATTTTTTTCATCAAAAAGCAACTGGATTTGATAATTACTCCAGAATTGGTCGCCTAGTTCATCTTCTAAATTGAAAAGCCGTTCTTCATCACCCCATATATTTGACCAAAGTCCGATCCTATTAGCGCGAAAATGATTTTGACCTGTTGTATCTGCAATTACAAAATATGCTTCGACATTTAAATCAAATCCCAAATCATCGGCTTCTGTCTCTGCTATTTGACAGTTAACCACTATTAAGGTATCGGGGTTAACGTTTACTACCTGTTCTTGGCGCTTTAATAATTCTTGTAGCACGAAATCAGGCAACAACTGGGAACTCTCCTCAAGTAATTGTTTTTGAGTTTCTGGGGAGTAACGAGTTTTTAACTCTTGCGTGATTAAAGTTAAAATATCTTCACTAGCTAAATTGACAACTATCTTTTTATCTGCGGTATTAAGAAAACTTCCAACATTCAGATTAATGTGTTTTTTAATTGGCATAATTCTCTAAAATCCTTTTAAACAGTTCATACTCATCTACAAATAAAGCGAAGGCAAGGAAAAATATTACCTAAGCTTCAGTTCTCCGTTTTGATTAAGACGTACTTCCGAGTAATTGCAGGAGTGAAAATCATAATTATAAATGACTGTGATTTGAGAGCCTATTATGTTCATGCGGTAATATTTAAAAATGCCACAGTGCTTGACCAATTAACAGATTTGTTGAGTAAGTAACGAACCAATAAATTTTTAATAATATTTATTTCCTCACTTGTCAAATTAGCAGCTAGACGATCTGCATAACTTGGTCGATTAGGATTAGCAGTAAATAAACGCTTGATAAAATTACCAGAGATGTGCATAGGTGTCAAATACTGCTCAAGAACTACTTGTACGCAGTGTCCATTTGAGGCAAAAGCGTGACGCAAATCATCAGCATCCCAGTTAAGCATGGGGTCAGAGGCATCTGTATAAATAGCTTCTTCCGCTAAAACTAATCGCTCATACAATTGGACATCGAGATTTTGGCTGGGCAGTAAGCGGTAAAACCTTTGGGTATGACGAGGTACTGTTTCACTTAAAATAAGCTTGACTGAGTGCGGGATCAATTGACCTAAAATTTGAGCAGCAAGTCCCTTATCTGATTCCGAGGCTAGTACATTGCGCCCGATAATAGAGTCAAACTGTACATTTGGTGCAAGAGATGCCAGCATAGCAGGTATCTGTGCAACAGATGCAGTAAAAACTATTGGTCGCATTGTTTCAGGAAGTGCCGCAGCAAGTTCTACTAAAGCATTGACATCAGAGCTATTGCGAACACAGGCATAAACCCCACCTTCAGGAACTTGCCGGATTGCTTCCCAAGTAAGTAAACCAGTGGCGGCATTTAGATCCAATACTAAATGATGACGTTGTAATTGAGCGAAAGTGAAAATGCGCTCGCGCACAGATGCTAATTGTGTACTTACCTGAGAAAGTGTACGTTGTAACCAACGTTCATCTGCTCGGTCAACAGTTCCATAAGTCATGACTTCCATTGGTGCAACACCAATACCTTCTACTATTGCAGCAAGTTGGGCTTCCCGACGACGCGCCACTTGTGTTGCGATTTGGTGTTCATAACCTTGGATTGATGGTTGATAAAACAATTGGCCTTGCAAGCTTTTGGGTAAATATTGCTGTTCTACCCAATGATCTCGATAAGCGTGAGGATAGAGATAACCAGCCCCATGCCCAAAGCCTTTTTTATCCCGATTGGCATCTTTAAGGTGAGTGGGGACTTCTGCAACATTTTCAATTTCTACTGCGGCTAAAGCATCAAAAAAGCCCATAATGCTATTGGATTTTGGTGCAGTCGCTCTCATAATGTACTGCCTGCGCCAAATGATAACGTCCTTCCGGCATTCCCACGCGATCAAATGCTTCAGTACAAGCATTTGTAACGACAACTGCTTGTGGGTCAGCCAATCCGACATCTTCACTGGCAAGAATTAACATCCGACGGAAGATGAAGCGCGGGTCTTCACCAGCATAAACCATTTTGGCCAGCCAATAGAGTGCTGCATCTGGGTCAGAACCTCGTAAGCTCTTAATAAAAGCACTGAT
>NZ_JAAGOG010000436.1:0-1402 GCF_010747425.1 Nostoc sp. UIC 10630 | reverse complement strand
AGATTCTCTCATTGATGTCAAGAGGCGATCAGAAAATCCTTGTTGACACAACCAGGATCAAAGGTAGTTTTTCGACGGAAAACAGCCCATGCCCAAACCAAAATCTTGCGAGCCGCAGCCAGCAGAGCAAGTTTTTTGGCTTTACCACGTCCAACCAAACGCAGATAAAAGGAGCGCAAACAATTGTTGCCACGACTACCACCTAAAGCACCCATGTACAATAGCTTACGGATACGCGGATTCCCAAAACGAGAAATTTTGGAATTACGCCGCACAGTTGCACCACTTTCAAAGGTTTGTGGGTCAATGCCGACATAGGCAGTCAAACCCTTAGCTGTTCCTTGTCCAAGAGTTAAGCCATGCCAACGGTACAGCAGCACCAGCAGAGGTAAGACATTCTTTGCTCCAATACCGGGAACTTGTCTGAGTCTTCGAGCATCTGCCTCCAGATGAGCATAATTCGCCAGATGCGACTGAATTTGCTGTTGTATTTCAGCCAGAGCTTCTTGCAAGTGATGAATCATACTTTCAAGATTATTCACAACGTGACTGGAAACCCCTCTACGGTTTTGTAATGATTCAAGTCGGTTGCGTTCTTGCTGTAACAACTGCTCGCTTGTCATTTTGGCGTTCGAGTAAACTTTCAAGCTCACTAATTTCTGAAGGTAATGGTTGCCAAGGTTGTGGTTGGCGCTCACTGGCAAATCTAGCCAGCAACAATGCGTCTTGCTTATCAGTCTTTGCTCGTTGTCCCAACCCCTTTGCCCACTCACGTACATATTTAGGATTGGGCAAACTGACTTTCCATCCGCGCTCGTGACCAAAACAAGCCAGTGCCAATTCATAGCCTCCTGTTGGTTCTAAAACTAGATGTATACAGTTGGCTTTGTTGGTTGTCACTGCTGTTGCTAAACACTGTTCTAGTTCAATGAAACCTTCTGCTGTATTGCTAAACTCACCTAAGCTCCGACCTTTGCCGTCAACCCAAATGGCAGCAGCAAACTTTGCTTTGGCTATATCAACTCCGACTGCCAGGGGTAATATCATACTTCGCCTCCCTAATCAGTTTTTCAACTCCCAGGCATCAGTATCAAATAGAGCGGTCGCCTCAACTCCCTGGTATCCGAGCTTTTATGCTCTCCATTCTCTTCGTCGTCGCTCCCTAGTTTGACCGTTCAACGCTCAAGCTCAATTGCCTTGGCGGACTATTTTCGGTCTGTTTCTGACACCCGGTTTTGCCTATGTTTTCATTTTTATCCGATCGCACTCTCCTTGTGACAATGATTTTTACAACACTATCCGAACTGACCTATCTACGCGGCGGACTCATTCTTCCTGGCGGACTTCCGGTCTAATTCCTGTATTGTGTTTGTCTTCACAATACCAGGCGGACTTTGTTTGT